>OMZR01000055.1 GCA_900315575.1 uncultured Veillonellaceae bacterium | reverse complement strand
ATTCCATCGAAAGGAGCGCGCATGAAACACAAGACAGAATTTGACTTGCCGCCTCTGCCGCACACGAAAGCGATGAAAGAGCCGGAAACGGTCTTCACGGAGGCGCGCCGGCGCTATGAAGGGACGATGGGGGCTGCGGTCGTGCGAGCGGCCAACTGGCGGCTCATCGCGTTCGCATCCATCGGGCTCTCGGTGTTCCTCGGCGGCGGCCTCATCTACGCGAGTTCGCGCCCGACGGCGATTCCCTACTACGTCAGCGTGGACGAGACGGGCGCGGCGACATCGGTCGCACAAGCGGATCAGCAGTATACGGTGCAGGAAAAGTCGGTCGAGTATTTCCTCGGCCAGACGATCCTGCGGTTGCGGATGGTGCCAAAAGATGTGGTGCAATATCGGAAGAATGGCGAGGAAGCCAAATACTACATCACGAAGGACGGCGCAAAGAAGCTCGAAGCGTTGATGGCAAACGAGCATCCGCTCGATGACATCAAGGAGAACCGCGCGACGGATGTCGAGATCATCTCGATCACGAAGGAGACGGGCAAGGGCGACACGTACCAGATTCGCTGGAAGGAGAAGGTCTACGAAGGGACGGAGCTCAAAGGCGAATGCACGATGGCCGCGTTTGTGGCCGTGAAGCTCGCGCAGCCGAAGACGGAGGAGCAGATCAAGCACAATCCATTCGGCATCTACATCGACGATATTTCATGGAGCAAGGAGCGTTGACCTGGATGACAAATCATAAGCGAAAGCTCGCCGCAGCTGCCCTGCTGGCATCTTCATTCCTGTTTGCTGGCGCGTGTCCGGCCTCGGCTGCGGATGCAGTCACGCCGATACCTGCGGCATCGGGCTCGCTGGAATCGCTCGGGACGCCGGTCGCGGGCGAAGACAGCCTGCATGACTACATTCAAAATTCGTTCGACGCGGCGACGGCCGGCGTCGAGGTGCAGTTCAAGTACGAGCCGCACGAGACGTATGAAATCTACTGTCAGGACGGCTTTGTGACGGACATCAAGTTCCAGCCGGGCGAGAAGGTGACGTACGTCGGCGCAGGCGACACGACGCGCTGGATCATCGACCGCAGTTCGGCGGGCGCGGGCGCGCTGCGCCGCGAGCACGTCTATGTGAAGCCAATCAAGCGCGGCCTCTCGACGAACCTCATCATCAACACGAATCAGCGGACGTATCAGATCCATGCCGTTTCGGGCAGCCGCTACAATCCGATGGTGTCGTGGGTCGTGGAGACGAGCCGCGAGCTGTTTCGACGCCAGCTGGAGGAGCGTGAAATCGAAAACTTGATGACAGTCAACGCGATGAACCTGCACTTCGACTACAAGATCAGCGAGCGCGGCCTGAGCTGGTCGCCGACGGCGGTCTTTGACGACGGGCAGAAGACGTATCTGAAGATGAAGCCGGAGCTGCGCGCAAGCGTCGCGCCGATCTTCATGATCGAGGATCACGGTAAGACGGTGCTCGTGAATTATCGGATGGTCGGCGGTTATTACGTCGTGGATCGGATTTTCAAAGACGGGAAGCTGCTCGTCGGGACGACGAAGATCAAGATTCGTCGCCGGTGACGGAGGTGTGCGATGTCGATTTTCAGCAAATGGAAAGACTACATTCCATCGTCGAAGCGCGGCGCGTCCGCGAAGGATGCCGCTTATGATTCCGTCCAGGCGGCTGCGTCCGGGCGCGACGCGCGCGCGGATGCAGCGGCGGGTTCAACCGGCGCAACGTGCTCATCGGCCTGTCGCTCGTCGGCGTGCTGTTCACGGGCGCGTTCATCTACGGCATTTCGACGGCCTCGAACGCGCAGCGTCACAAGAACGCGGAAAGCACGGTCGAGGCCGCGACGCAGACGAAGCATTTGCAGAACGCGCCGACAGGCTACGACGACGAAAAGTCGAAGCGCTACGACAAGAAGCAGGAAGCGAAGGACGAGAAGCCGCGCGACGAGCGCAAGGTCTCACGCCTGCATGACGACGGCTCGGTCGAGTATGCGCGTCCGGCACAGCGCTCCGTGCCGGCCTACACGCCAGTGCCGCAGGTGCGTCCGTCCGTGCAGACGCCCGTGCTGCGCGTCACCGCGCCCGCGTCCGCCGCGACGAAGCCGAGCGGCCTCACGCCAGAGCAGAAGATTGCGGCGGAGAAAGCGAAAGAGAAAATGGCAGCGAACCAGAGCCCGATCGGGTTCGCGCTGAAGGAGGAGGGCAAGTGACGAGATTTTTGACGAAACAAAACACTTTGACGATGGCGCTGTGCGCGTCGTTGACGTTTGCGACAGGTGCTCTGCCCTCGGCGGCCCCGTTTGTCTCCGTGGCCTCGGCGAGCGAGGCATACGATACGCAGGTGCTCTCCGACCGCCAGCAGATCGCGCAGAACGATGCCAATCCGAACAAGCAGCTCAGCAAGCAGGCGTTTGCGCGGCAGAAGGTCGATGTCGAGACGTTTTCCGGCCACTTCATCCAAGACAAGCTGTCGGACTATCAGGTGTACGCGGGGACGGTCATCCCCGGCCTCATGCTGACGGGTCTCAATTCCGATTTGCCGGGCGTCATTATCGGCCAGGTCTCGGAGAACGTCTACGACACCGTGACGGGGCAGCATCTCCTGATCCCGCAAGGGACGAAGATTCTCGGGCGCTACGATTCGGAGACGACGTTCGGCCAGTCGCGCGCGCTCGTCATCTGGAACCGCCTGATTTTTCCGAACGGAAAATCCATCCTGCTCGGCAACATGACGGGCTCGGATCGCGAGGGCTTTTCCGGCTTCCATGACAAGGTGCGCTCGCACTACGGGCGCGCGCTCTGGTCGGCCATCCTCGGCGGCGTGGCGACCGGCGGCGTCGCCGCAGCCGCCACGAACGGCACGGACGACACGAGTTTTGGCTCGGAGGCCAGCCGCGATGCCGCGCGCAACATTTCGCAGGCCGTCAATTCCATCACGCAGAAGAATCTGAACATCCAGCCGACAATCATCATACGGCCTGGGCATCAATTTAACATCCTCGTGGACAAGGATCTCGTGCTGGAGCCGTATGACGGATATGGCGTTTTCGGGGACGCAGAGGCCGCACAGGCCGCGTCGGACGTTCCATGAATAAGAATGTTCGCATCGGCATTTTTATCGGCCTTATCGCGGCGCTTATCGTCGCGCATGGCATGGCGACGCAGTATTTCGCGCACGCGCTCCACTACCAGGAAGCGCTCGGCGCGCCGCTCTTTCATTGGGGCGTACATGGTATTTACGAGCCGTTCGCGCTGTACTTCTGGGCGTCGGACTTTTACGATGATGCGCCGAAGGTGTTCGGGCGCGCGTTTTCGATCATCGGCATCGTCTTCGGCGCGGCCATTGTCTTTGTGGCCTGGCTGCGCCGCCAGATTGCGCCGAAGCAGCTTTCGAGCTGCGGCACGGCGCATTGGGCGGACGAAGCGGTCTTGAAGGAATCGCACTTGCTCGACGGCCACGGCATTTTCCTCGGCAAGACGAAGGATGGCCGCTACCTGCGCGACAACGACAACCGCCACGCGATGGTCATTTCGCCGACGCGCGGCGGCAAGGGCGTCGGCCTCGTCACGCCGACAGGGCTCTCGTGGCGGGAATCGGCAGTCTTCATCGACATCAAGGGCGAAATCTACGGCCTGACGTCCGGCTACCGCAAAGACGTGCTCGGTCAGACGATCATCAAGTTCGATCCCGTCAGCGCCGAGGGCAGCGCGTGTTTCAACCCGCTCGACGAAATCCGCCTGTACACGGCGGATGAAGTCAAGGACTGCATCAACATCGTCCATGCGTTCGCGCGTCCCGACGGCAGCAACCAGCCGAACCATTGGCGCGACCTCGCGGCCTCGCTCATCGAGGGGACGGTGCTGCATCTGAAGTACGTCCAGCAGGGCGACGCGAGCTTTTCCGACGTACTCGATTATCTCTTTGGCGAGATCAGCGTGCGCGATCGCCTCTGGGAGATGGCGCACGGCCCGCAGGCCGTGACGGACGCGCAGCGCGCGTTCCTCGCGCAAAATTACGGCGCGACGGACGGCGTGCATCCATTCGTCAAGCAAAAGGCGTACACGTTTTTGCAGAAGGACATCCGCGAGTTTTCCGGCATCGTCTCGACGGTCGAAGAAGTGCTCAAAGACTTCTTCGACCCGATTCTTGCGAAAAATTCCAGTATGTCGTCGTTCAAGATTCACGACCTCATGAACGCGGAGCGCCCCGTGTCGCTCTATCTCATCGTGCCGCCGTCCGACCTCGGACGCCTCGCGAAGTTTTTCCGCGTCATCATCGTGCTCATTTACCAGCGCCTGACGGAAAAGATGGAGTTCGCCGACGGCCGGCCAGCGCCGACGTACAAACACAAGCTGCTCTTGCTGCTCGACGAGTTCCCCGCGCTCGGGCGCATCGAGGAATTTGAAAAGGCGCTCGGATACATCGCGGGCTACGGCCTGCGCGCGTTCATCATCATCCAAGGGCTCAACCAGATTTTCGCGCCGCACATGTACGGCAAGAACACGAGCATCATCGACAACTGCCACATCCGCGTGTTCCATACGCCGAACGACGCAGAGACGCCGGAATACGTCTCGAAGATGATGGGCAAGCAGACGATCCGCGTGCAGAACAAGAGCTATGAAAATGACGTCTGGCAGCTGCTCGGCGCGAACAGCTTCAACGTGCAGGAGCGCGGGCGCGAGCTCATGACGACCTCGGAAATCTCGGAAATGGATGCCGAGGACGAAATCATCTTCGTCGCGGGCAAGCCGCCGATCCGTTGCAAGAAAATCCGCTATTACAAGGACCGCAATTTTGTCTCGCGGCTGCGCGAAGCGCCGGAGACAGATACGCTTTACGCGTTGGACGAACGTGCCGCGCGCAAAGCAGCGATCTGCAAGGCGCTGCGCGAAAAGGACGCCGAGCGCATCGCGCTCGCGAAAGACTTCCGCACGGCGCAGGAAAGCATGGAACGCATCCAGCAGGAAGAGTTCATCGAGAAGAGCCGCAAAAAGGAAGAAGAGCTTCAGCGGAAGCGCGATGCCGCAATCGACGCGGCCATCGCGAGCGCCGTCCTGCCGACAGATGACGACGACGTGGATGCGGCTGCTGCGTCCGCTGCGGCTTCTGTTTCTGGGGCGGACGATGACACTGCTGCTGCGCCTGCAGGCGATTCCGATACGACGCAGCCGGACGGCTTTGACGACCTGACATCAGGCGACTACCTGTCCGGCCAAGCCGATTTTGACATTGATTTTTGAGTGATTTTGAGGTGAGAACATGGACGAAGAACGCATGGATGCAGCGCCGGTTGACGCTGGCGCTGCTGCTGCGGAGGATGCTGCGCCGGAGGCGCACGAGCTGACGAAGCTCGAAAAGCTCGAAGCGAAAATGGCGCACATGAAGCGCCTGATCGCCATCGAACGCAAGAAGGAATCCGACAAGAAGCGCCGCGAGCGCACGCACCGCCTGATCCGCCACGGCGGCCTGATCGAGATGATCCTCGGCGAATCCGTCGATGCCGGCACGCTCGCGGGCCTCCTTGACATGAAAAAAGCCGTCTTCCTCTCGGGAAGCGGCGAAGCGCTCGAATGGAAACGGCGCGGCGACCGCATCATCGCGGAGCGCGAAGCCGAGCGCGAAATGGAGCGCCTGAAGCGCAAGGGAGGAGGCGACGGCCATGCCGCAAGCGCTTCCACCAATGGCTGACGACGCCGCTGCGCTCGCGGCGCTCCGCAAGGAGCAGGCCGCGCGCGACAAGACGCTCAAGATGCTGCGAACGGCGATGCGGGACTTCATCGAGTATTTCGATGATCCGCTCGTCGTCGAAATCATGCTGAACGAAGACAAGTCGCTCTGGGTCGAGCGTGCCGGTCAAGGCATGGTCGATACCGGTCGGCGCATCGAGCCGCCGGAGGCCGAACGCTTCATTTCCATCGTTTCGACGGTCACGCAGGACAAGATCAACAAGCAGAAGCCGTTCCTCTCCGGCGAGCTCCCCATCTGGGGCAGCCGCATCCAAGCCGTGATTCCGCCGGGCTCGACGAATCCGATTTTTTCCATCCGTCAGAAAGCGCGCATCATCTTCCCGCTCGCGGACTATGTAGCGAAAGGCATCATGACGGAAACGCAGAAAGACGTCATCGTCGATGGTGTCTGGAAGCGCGCGAACATCCTCGTCGTCGGCGGCACCGGCACGGGCAAGACGACGCTGACGAACGCCATCCTGCAAGAAATCGCCAAGACGAAATCGCGGCTGCTCATCCTCGAAGACACCGCCGAGCTCCAATGCAGCTACTCGAACACGGTCTTTCTGCGCCAACGCGAGGGCTTTTCCATGCGCCAGATGGTGCGCTCGTCCATGCGCCTGCGGCCTGACCGCATCATCGTCGGCGAGGTCACGGACGGCGCGGCGCTCGATTTGCTCAAAGCGTGGAACACCGGCCACCCCGGCGGCGTTTCGACGATTCACGCGGACAGCGCACGCGCCGGCCTCATCCGCCTCGAACAGCTCATCCAAGAAGCGCTGCCCATGCCGCAGCGCGCGCTCATCGGCGAGGCCGTCGATCTCATCGTCTACATCGAGCGCACGCCGAAAAGCCGCGTCGTGAAAGAAATCATCGCCGTACAAGGCTACGAAGACGGCGCGTATCAGCTGCACCAGATCGCCTGATTTTAGAAGGGAGGCACAAATGGCAAAAGCATCCGTCCGGGGCTACGCTGTCCCGATCCACCAGTCGCTCATCAAGCCGCTCCTCATGTGCGGCATCCCACGCGACCTCTTTTTGCTCAACGGCACATTCGCGATGTCGTTCGTGATGATGAAATGCTACCCGCTCATCCTCATCAACGTCGTCATCCACCTCATCGCGCTGTCGTTCGCAAAGAAGGACGCGCAGTTTTTCGAGGCGCTGAAACGCCACATCAACGACCGCAAATATTACGAGGTGCGCGCATGATCGATTTACGCGAATACCGCCAGAGCGCGGCCGGCCTCGAAGATTATGTCCCTTGGTGCGTCATGATCGAGGATGGCATCATCCTCAATCATGACGGCTCGCTCCAGCAGTCCTTCCGCTATCGCGGCCCCGACATGGATTCCTCGACGGAGGACGAGCTCGTCGTCACGGTCGCACGGCTGAATAACTGCCTGCGCCGCATCGGCGGGAATTGGTGCATCCAGACGGAGGCGCGGCGCGAGCGCAGCCAGGTCTACCCTGCCCGCCGATTCCCCGACGTCTGCACGGCGCTCATCGACAGCGAGCGCATGGCCTGTTTCGCCGATTCCGGCAACTACTTCGAGAGCGTCTACTACTTCACGCTGCTCTATCTGCCGCCGAAAGACAAATACGACAAGTTCGGCAAGCTCTTCATCGACGAGAAAGAAGTCACGGATTCCGAACACGATCGCGTGGAAATGAACCTGCGTCAGTTCAAGACGGAGGTGCAGCGCGTCTATCAGCTGTTCGCCGAAGTCATGCCAGAATGCCATGCGCTGAACGCCGAAGAAACGTTGACGTATCTCCATTCCTGCGTATCGCCGAAATATCACACGGTCAAGCCCGCAGCCTGCTACGAGTTCCTGAACAACGCGCTCGTCGACACACCGCTCCACGGCGGCCTGCATCCGAAGCTCGGCGACTACCACCTCGGCATCCTTTCCATCAACGGCTTCCCGCCGCAATCGACGCCCGGCATCCTCGATGCGCTGAACCGGCTCGGCTTCGAGTATCGCTGGGTGACGCGCTACCTACCCGCCGACAAGGTGACGGCGCGGACGGAAATCGAAAACTACCGCCGCCAATGGTTCGCCAGCCGCAAGTCCATCTGGACGCAGCTCAAAGAAGCGCTGACGCGCAGCGAAAGCGCGATGGTCGATACCGATGCGCTCGAACGCTATGACGATGCGCAGGAAGCGCTGCGCGAGCTCAGCGACGATCTTGTATCGTTTGGAAAATATACGCAGGTGCTCGTCGTCATGGACAAGAGCCACGAGAAGGTCGATGCGATGGTGCGCCAGCTCGAAAAGACGATCAACGCGCGCGGCTTCACGACGATCCATGAGACGACGAACGCCGTCAACGCATGGATGAGTTCGATTCCCTGCATGCCGCGCAACAACATCCGCAAATACTACATGAGCAGCCTGAACCTCGCGCACATGTTCCCGCTGTCCGCCGTCTGGGCGGGCGAAGCGTGGAATCGCCACCTCGACGCGCCGCCGCTCATGCGCTGCCAGACGTCCGGCAGTACGCCGTTCCGCTTCAACCTCCACGTCGGCGACGTCGGCCACACGATGGTCGTCGGCATCACGGGCTCGGGCAAATCCGTTTTCCTCAACACGGTCGAAGCGCAGTTCCGGGGCTACAAGGACGCGCAGGTCTATATTTTCGACAAAGGCGGCTCGTCGCGCGCGCTGACCGCCGGTGTCGGCGGGACATTTTACGATCTCGGCAACGAAGACGAAGACAGCATTTCCTTCCAGCCGCTCGCCCACATCGACCGCGAAAACGAGCGCAACTGGGCGATGGAATGGATTTTGCAGATTCTCTTGCAAGAGGGCATCCCCGCCATCACGCCGAGCGACAAGGCCGAAGTCTGGTCAGCGCTCAACAAGCTCGCGACCGCGCCGGAAAGCGAACGCACGATGACCGGCCTCTGCCTCATGCTGCAAGACGAGCGCCTGCGCGACGCACTGAAAATCTTTACGACGGCCTCCGTCTCGAATCCCGAAGGCGGCGCGTATGGCCGCCTGTTCGACAGCGAGCACGATTCCCTGACGTATGGGAATTGGCAGGTCTTCGAGATGGAAGAGCTCATGCAGAAGCGCAGCGCCGTCATGCCGACGCTGCAATACATTTTCCACCGGCTCGAACAAAACTGCACGGGACGCCCGACGATCATCGTGCTCGATGAGTGCTGGGTCTTCCTCGACAATCCCCTGTTCTCGTCGAAAATCCGCGAATGGCTCAAAGTCATGCGCAAAAACAACGTGTCGATCGTCTTCGCGACGCAGAACCTTGAAGACATCGCGCGCAGCCAGATCGCGCCTGCCATCATCGAAAGCTGCCAGACCGACATCTTCCTGCCGAATCCCTCGGCGACGAACGCGAGCAACGATACCATCTACGGGATGTTCAACCTCAACGAGAAAGAACGCTGGATCATCGCGACAGCAACGCAGAAGCGGCAGTATTACTACAAGTCGCATCGCAACAGCCGCCTGTTCGAGCTCGGCCTCGACCGCACGCCGTTCACGCTCGCCTACGTCGCAAGCGCGAGCAAGGAAGACCAGCAGAAAGTCCGCGAGCTCCTGCACACCTACCCGCAGGACGAGTTCAACGAACACTGGATGCACTACAAAGGGATGCCGGACGTCTGCACCGTCATCCAAAACCTCAAACACGGAAAGGAAGCGACCTCATGAAAGACCTCATCAAGAAAAGCGCCTGCGCAGCGGCCTGCGCCCTCACCATCGCCACGGGGGCCGGCATCGCCCTGCCGCCATCGGCGCAGGCGATGACCGTCTACGATCCCTCGAACCATGCGGAAAACCTCGCATCGAAATTGCAGCTCATCAAATCGTACGAGAAGCAGCTCCAACAATTCGAGGCACAGCTGCAACAGCTCGCGAAGCTCGATCCCGCGCAGCTCTCGACGAGCATCCAAGACGTGCAGGAAATCGTCTCGGAAATGAACGACATCCGCACGAGCATCAACGCGATCGGCACGGACTTCCGCACGGCGGAAGCGCAGTTCGACGCGACGTTCACCGACTTCACGAAATGGAACGGCGCACCGGCACAAGCGTACGCCGACCAGGCTGCCCGCGTGAATGCCGCCGTGGATGACGGCATCAAGCAGAGCATCCTGAGCCAAGGGCTCGCCTCGCCGGAAGAAATGCAGAAGACCGCAAACTCCCTCTCCACGCTCCTCGCGGCCTCGCAGAACGCCGAGGGCATCGTCGGCGTCACGCAGGCCGCGACACAGATCGCCGCGCTTCAAGTGCGCGAAACGCAGCGGATGCAGGCCATCATCGCAGATTCCATGAAGGGACAGAATCTCTACCTGAAGAAAATGACGCAGACCGACGAAGCCGCCGCGAAGCGTGCGGAAGAGTTCTTCCAGACGGATGATATTGACGACATCGCGAACGCCACCTACAGCCAGCGCGACGTTCATTTCGAGAATTAAAAAGGAGCTTGCCGATGCTGATGCTGCTATCAAAATTCAAGATGATCCTGCTTTTCCTGCTCATCGTGATGCTCGGCTGCGGTGCATTTTTCCTTGGCCGGATGCAAGGGACGGAAGAAGCCGCTGCGCCCGCCATCGTCCACGATGACGTCGCTCCCACCAGCCAGCCGCCAGCGGGTTACAAAGCCAAAGAACCCATGCGCGGCGCAACGCCGGAAGAAACGATTGAAAAGAGCAAGCAGAAAAGCGAGCAAGACCTCGAACGCATGAAACAAGCCATCGAGGAGCACAATCAACAGGTCGAAGAAGACTACAAGAGCGGCAAGACGCGGATCGCCGCGCCGAAATTCAAGCCGTCCGACGTTCCAACACGCGAACCACATTTCCAGAATTGAGAGGTGCTGAATGGAGCTCACCGTCTTCGACCAAATCCTCTACCAATTCGAGACGATCGCGACCGGCGGCATCCCGCAGGTGCGCGGGCTCGTCATGGCGACGTTCTGGCTGCTCGCGACGATTGACGCGTGCATGGCGTTCCTCACGAACCTCGAGGACGGCAACCATTTCAAAATCCTCATCCAGAAATGCCTCAAAATCGGCTTCTGGCTGTTCATGGTAAACGAATGGGGAACGTTCTGCGATGTCATCCTCAACGGCTTCATCCAAGTCGGCTCTGTCATCGGATCAGGCGCGAGCTTCACGCTCATGCAGCATCCGTCGCAAGTCGTCGGCCAAGGGCTCGTAACGCTCAAACCGATTCTCGATTACGAAAGCAAGATGGCAACCGGATGGATGGAAGTCATGTCGCATTTCCCGATCCTGATGGCCGGCATCCTCTCGTATCTCATCGGCTGCCTCGCCTACATCATCCTCGCCATCCAGATTGTCCTGACCTACGTTGAATTTTTCCTCGTCTGCGCGCTCTTCACGCTCTTCGTGCCGTTCGGTGTCACGCGCTGGACATCGTTCCTCGCGGAAAAGGCCATTGGCGGCGTCATCGCGTACGGCGTGAAACTCATGGTGCTCGCGGCAATCGTCTCGATCATTCCAGACGTTTTGAACGCCTACACCGTCACCGAGCTCACAGATGAAAATGCCTTGACGTGGATGGTCTCGCTCGTCGCTGTCGCGATGCTGCTTGCGTTCCTCGCATGGTCGGCGCCCGGCCTTGCCGCTGCCGTCATGACCGGCGGCCCGGCATTGACCGCTGGAGGCGCTGCGGGCGTCGCGGCGGGTGCGGCCATCGGCACGGCTGCCGTCGTCGCCGGCGGAGCAAAAGCCGCCGCGCTCGTTGGTGGCAAGAAAGGCGGCCAAGGAAACGCCGCAGGCGGTGGAACAGGTGGCGGCGCTGCGGATGCAGCCGCCGACGTCACAGGAAACTCCTCCCCACCCAGCGGCGGAGGGGGCTCTGACGGCGGTTCTGGCAGCAGCGGCACACCGTCCTCCCCGCAATTCAGCGGCGGCGGTGCATCCAGCTACGACGGCGGGAGCAGCAGCGATGCTTCGTCTGGAAGCGATGGAAGTGCAACGCCTCCCACTGCGGATGCTTCCAGCAGTTCTGGCGCGTCTAGTCCATCCGCTGATGGTGGCAACACCTCTAGCGGCGGCAGTTCCTCATCGACCGCGAGCAAGGCAAAATCCGCAGGTGCGGGCGCGG
Organism: uncultured Veillonellaceae bacterium; assembly: GCA_900315575.1. Lineage (GTDB taxonomy): Bacteria > Bacillota > Negativicutes > Selenomonadales > Selenomonadaceae > Selenomonas_C. The sequence goes on along the minus strand of OMZR01000055.1, from coordinate 5,948 downwards.
TGGCCGGTGCTGCCGCAGGAAGCGCAGGAGCAGCAGCGGGAACGGCGGCTGCCGGGTCTGCTGGCGGCGCAGTCGGCGGTGTCGTTGGTTCTTCCGCCGGCGACGCTGCCGGATCAGCCGCCTACGATTCTGCGAGCAGTTCCGATGCAAGCGCAAACGCGAGCGACGGAGGAGCAAGCGACACGAGTGCATCCGCGCCATCAAGCGCGTCGCCGGCATCCTCCCAAGCGCCCGCATCATCAAGCTCTGCCGGCGGAAGCAGTTCCCCCGCTTCCGCATCATCTTCCGCGAGTTCGAGTTCTGGCTCTGGAAACACTTCGTCATCGACACCGGCTGCACCTTCCTCTGGCAATTCCGCATCACCTAGCGGAGCGCCATCATCGCAGCCCTCTGGAAACAGTCCAGCCCCGACGCAAGCGCATCCACAGAACCAGCAGCAGAAGCAGCCTGCCTTTTCCAACGCGCTCTCCGGCGCGATGCTCATCAAGAACTCCATTCCGAGCGAGGCCGGGCCGCACGGTTCGATGAACGCGCCAATCCGCGACTAAGGAGGCTCGCCGATGACACCAACCGTCCGCTGCAACCTCCGAAAAATCATGTACGACCGCGAAATTCGCACCTTCGCCGAAGTCATCCGCCGCACCGGCGTCAACCGCAACACCATCAAGAAGCTCTACAAGAGCGATGGCATCCACCGTGTCCAGATGCGCACGCTCTCGAAAGTCTGCGCGGGGCTCGGCTGCTCCCTCCAAGAGCTCATCCACTCCCCCTGACCCTCTTTCCCCTACCATCGAAAAAGGCCGATCTGCAAGGTACTCGGGTACTCCCCGCCTTACAGATCGGCCTTCATTTCTTCTCTATCCGATGTTCTCTTTTATCCTCTCTCTACCTGATCCGAGGGCAGACCTCTCCATTCAAGCTCTTTCGCCACTCCCGCCACCCCCGAACCCCTGTAGCTAGGAAGCATCTTTCTATCTCCACAGAAAATCTTTTCAAAACACTTGATTCCTAGCGGGGCCGGTTTTACGATTCGGAGGGAGCTGAGCAGAGGGAGCCCTGCCCTGCGCGCGAAAAGCGGTACACTTCTTCGCGCTTCGAGCAGCGGTTTCGACCGGTTCGACCCGTCGGTCGCCTCGCGTCGGTCACCACGTCACAACCTCTTGCAAAAAAGCGCCTGCATCACTGCAAGCGCTCGTATTCTTCGCAAAGACCCACGGTCTGGCTTTACATCTCGGCGTCCTAGCCATTGGTTGCGTGCCTCATCTGCGTTCATCAAACGCATCCCAGTACGGTTTAGCCCCGGAGATGATCCCGAGGCGTCAGCTGGAGGAGTTGCACCCCCAGCGCATCGTGGATGAAAAGAAAGTCCCTCGGCGGACTAATCATCTGCGGACAGAAGCAGATGGAGGCAAGGCAACCCCAGAAAACCTTGTAGCAGCACTACAAGCAACAAAGCACCCGCCGCGTCTGCTCGACGCGACGAGTGCTGAATATCCGTCCACGATACAGTGATTTTGCTTGTGGGAAAGCGCGTGTCCCCTTGATTCTTTTGGACACGTCTGATATAATCACTATGTAAATTGAAAATTGATACGCGCTCCATCACTACGTGGACGGGTATCCAGCAGGCTCTATCGGTACGCCAATACCGATGGAGCTTTTTTATTGCCTGATTGAATTGTCGTGAAGCCGTAATGTCATCCGTTTTGTCGGAAATCATCAGCTTCGCTCACAGAATAACACAAGGAAAAATCACTGTCAACAGGTCGACGAGCACGTCATGACGTGTTGAATAACACTTAATAAGTCTTGTTAAGTGTTATTCAACTGATTCAATTACATCAAATTTATGTAGTTGAATCATTGCTTAATAAGGGAAAATCTGATATAATTACTTTAGTTAATAAGCGGTGATTAACTGTTATGCAATCTTAATAAATTGATTCAGCTGCATCATTCTGCATCAATTTAATCAGCGTGATTAAGTGGGTGAAAATTTTGTCAAAAAATATTTCTATCGTCAACGAAAAAGGCGGCTGCGGAAAGACGACCACGGCCTACAATCTTGCACAAGGGCTCTATCTCCAAGGCTACAAAGTCCTCGGTATCGATATGGATAGCCAGGGAAATTTCTCCTCGACCTGGGGGAGCAATCCCGAATGTATCGGAGCGTTCGACATTTTGATGCATGGCGAGACGGCAAAAGACGCCATCCAAGAGGGCGAGGGAAAATTCGATCTGATCTCTGGCGATCGTTTCCTGAAAGACTTCGCTGCCAAGACGGGGTTCGATGTCAATTTTATGCTGCACGATGCGCTCTTGCCCATTGAGCCGGAGTATGACTTCATCATCATCGACACGCCGCCAGCGGTCGCCACGCTCACGACAAATGCCATGATGTCTTCGCACTATGTCATTATTCCCGCTGCGCCAGAAAGCTACAGCGTAGATGGGCTTGTGCAGCTGAACGAATCCATCCACGCGATCCAGCTGCACGGCGTATCGGATCGCAAGCTGCGGATTCTTGGCATCCTTTTGACGCGTTACCGCAAGGGGACGCGTCTCGCCGGCGACATGGCCGAAATCATCAAGGTCGTCGCGGAAAAAATCGGCACGCGCGTTTTCGAGCGCGTGATCCGCGAGAACATGGCAATCAAAGAAGCGCAGGCCGCGAAAAAATCTGTCCTCGACTATCAGAAATACTCGAACGGCGCAACGGACTATCGCGCGTTCGTTACGGAGGTACTGGCCGATGTGCGCGAAGACTGCGGCGGTCAGATTCGCAAGGTCAAGACCAAAAAGAAAGCAGGGGAGGACGCCGAGGCCGAAGAAGCAGCCGCGCGCGTCATCCAGCCGGAGCAGACGGAAGAGGTGAATGACTGATGGCAAAAAAGCGCGGGTACAACGTTGACGAGATCAAAACCGAATATGAGCGCAGCCTGAACCAGCAGGAACAGCGCGATGCCATCGAAAACGAGACGGCAAAGGAAGACGAGCAGCCAGAAATCAACGAGAAAGCTGCCATCGACACACACGTCGCGACAGAAAGAGAAGAGCCATACGTCGATCCAGATTACGAAGACTACAAACGCATTTCGCTGTTCATGGACTTCGAGACCTGGGAGCGCATCCAAGCCGTCTGCTGGAAAGAAAAGTCTGCGGTCAACAAACTGCTCGTCGAACATCTGCGCGAGTGGAGCTTGAAGCTCCCGGAGAGCGATGTCGATGAATATCGTCATTTCAAAGAGGAGCAGAACGTCAAGGAATGGGAAAAACTCCGCGATGTCATGATTTATTGGTGGCGCACATCCGGCATCCGCGAGCAGCTGAACATCAAGTCGTACCGCATCCATCGCAACGGCACGATGACTGTGATCGAGATGAACGGAACGATTCACGAGTTCACGTTTCTTCGCGGCTGGATCACGGACGGAAAGAACAAATATATGCGCGTGAAAGCGATTGAAGCGCAACTGCGCAGAGGATAATCCACATACCATTGAATAAGAGTGAATCAGTTGAATAAGACTTATTCAACTGATTCACTCAATCGAATTTTTACTTGCGAACGTCTCGGCATTCTGTTATGATGATAGCAAAGAAGATCCTCGGCGTGGCGAAAGCTGCTACCTTGGACAACGATAGCCCTGACGTTTTACGTCAGGGCTACTCGTCTATCTGGGAGAAAAATATGGCTGACAAAGTTTTCAAGACCTATCGGGAGCAGCGGAAACTTCTGGAAAGTCGCGGCCTGATTATCGCGCACGGACGATTCTTCACGAATCGGATGCAGGAGGATGACTACTACAACATCATCAACGGCTATAAGCAATATTTCCTCACAGGCACAGCTCCAGAGCGTTATATTCGCGACACCACATTTGAACAGGTCTATGCGCTCTATGATTTCGACCAAACGATTCGGTCGTTGTTCCTCGTCGAGCTCATCAAGATCGAAAAGCATCTGAAGTCCCTGATTGCATATCATTTTTCCGAGAAGCATGGTTACGATCACCGGACCTATCTCACGCTCGACTGCTTCAAAAATGAAAGCAATCGGAACTTGCAATACGCCAACGATATCATTAAGCGCTTGGGACATGACATATCCGTATTCCGTCGGCAGGGAAATACTGCCATCTGTCATTACATGGAATCTTACGGCTATGTCCCGCTCTGGGTGCTGAACAGCGCGATCTCCTTCGGCCGTATTGCTCATTTCTATTCCTGCATGAAGCTCTCCGAGCAGCAGGCCGTTGCGCAGCATTTCAAAATGTCCGCGCGCACACTGGATGGCTTCATCTATTTTCTGGACGATTTTCGGAATGCGTGCGCGCACGGAAACCGCATGTATACGTCGAACAAACGGTCTGGCCATCAAAAATTCATTCCCGACACCGTGGAACATGAAAAGATGGGCATTCCGCGTAATCAAGAAGGGAACTACATCTCGGGGAAAACGGATGTCCTTGCAAAATTGATTGCGCTGAAATACTTTTCCAAGAGCCCGGATTTTCGAACACTAAAGAGAAGATTTCAGGCCGGCCACAAAAAATTGGAAAAAATCATCCCTGCATCGATTTTGATGAATATTGATGCAGAAATGGGCATCAGCCCAGAGCGACTATCTTTTTTGTGATGATATGATTGAAAATTCGCCTGAGGAGCAATTTCCTCGGGCGAATTTTGACTGCATCATGGTACATTATACTTATTCAGTCTGATGTAATTGAATAAGTATGATTAAGTTGAATAAATCTTATTCAACTTAATCACTTTCTTCATTATTGGATCGTGACAATGACGCCCTGCTGCGCGTTCTTCATCGTGTCTTCGAGATCCGTCAGCTTGGTCTGGAGGTCGGTGTCTTTCGTCACTTCGACATCGAATTTCATGCCCTCGTTGTAAACGACATTCTTGCCCTTCATGAACAGACCGCCGACGATGCTGACCGCAGCGAAGACGGCAGCAGCTCCTCCGTCGCCAGCGCCATGCTCGCCTTTTTTGAAATCGAGCGGAACTTCCACGTTGTTCTTCGTCTTGATCGAAGTGATGGCGAACTCCAGTTTCCCGCCGCGACCGAGGCCGCCAGCTTTCCTGGCCTTCGTGACAACGCCCTCGACCTCTGTACCGGCCGGAATGACGATGACGTTGTTGATGACGAGATTTTCGTCCAGTTTCAAGGGAACAGGATCGCCGACGTGCGCTTTCTTTGAGCTCAATTCTTCACGCAGCGAGACTTCGAGCTTCGTCCCTTTCGGAATATACGCCTCGCCCTTTGGAATCGTCGAGACGACTTCCTCATCCTGCGCCCTTTCCAGCGAGAACGTGACCGGATGCCACTCACCGGGCTTCGAGTTGTCATGCTCGGCTTCTTCGGACGCGGCTTCCGAAAATGCGGGAGCCGTGAAGCTGACCGTGTAGGATGCCGTCGTGACGCACAGGCCAAGAGCGATGGCTTTCATCAATTTCTTCATTTTTGAATCCCCTTTCGTTATTACACCATATATCTTACGTTACGCATTTCAGCGCAACGTATCATCATCTGGAAACATTAATCGAAGCAGCTGAAGATCCACTTGCAAATCCGATAAGCTACTAACAGGATTTTTTGCTTTGGACGGGAGGCCGCCTCTCGTATTTTTTTCTTCATCGCCGAAAACTTGATTGAGCAGTTGCGCGTATTCTTGATAGCACTGCAAGCTGTCGAGCTCCTGAATCTTTTGCAGAACGGAGCGGTAATACCATTCATGCTCCTTTGGATCTTTTTGGTTGAACCTCTGCCATAATGCGTCCCCTTGTCGTGCGTAATCTTTTGCCAGCGCGCGAAGGTTCGACAGCTTGTCCGCCGGGATTGTCAATAGTTTTGTGTAAATTTTTCAGTCAGCCTTGTCGTACTTATGCATCAAGGCCGACATGCGCTCATCCATTTCGAGTTGGTTACGCAC
>OMZR01000197.1 GCA_900315575.1 uncultured Veillonellaceae bacterium | reverse complement strand
AACGAGCACGAGTGGAGCCACACGCAGCACACGCGCGCCATGAGCATGAACGACATCGTCGGCAACGTCAAGAATACGAAAGACGTAGGAAAATAAATATGTACGAACTCAAAGTCGAGGGCGCATTTGAAGCCGCCCACCAGATCCCAAACTATCCGGGCAAATGCGCCCGCCTGCACGGCCACAACTGGGTCGTCGAGGCGACGGTCAAAGGCACGGAGCTTGACGAGCTCGGCATGCTCATTGATTTCAAAAAGGTCAAGAAAGCACTCGCCGATGTGCTCGATGGCTTCGACCATCGTTTCCTCAATGAAATCGCGCCGTTCGCGGACGGCGTGAATCCGACGGCCGAAAACATTTCACGCATCATCTTCGAACGCCTCACGGCCAACGGCATCTTTCCCGAAGGGGAGGGCAGGGCGTTCCTCGCGTCCGTGACCGTCTGGGAATCGCCGAAGTCGTCCATCACGTACTCGGCATCGTAATTCGTAATTATTTTTGGAGGCATCACTGTTGCAGGAAAACCTCATTGAGATTTTTTCTTCCATCCAAGGCGAGGGCAAATATGTCGGCTGTCGCCAGATTTTTGTGCGCTTCGAAGGCTGCAACCTCGACTGCCGCTACTGCGACACCGAGAATCAGCCCGGCGCTCACCCGACCTGCCAGATCGAGACACATGCGGGCAGCCGCAGCTTTGAAAACGTGGCAAACCCGCTGAGCGTCAAAGACGTCGCCGCCCGCATCAACGCATTGCTCGCCGAAACGCATCATCAGGCCGTGAGCTTCACAGGCGGCGAACCGCTGCTGCATGCGTCCTTCATCCATGCCCTGCGGCAGGAAATCGAAAGCCGCGTGCCGTTCTTCCTCGAAACGAATGGAACGCTGGCCAAGCAGCTCGAATCCATCCTGCCCGACATCGACATCATCAGCATGGACATCAAGCTGCCGAGCATCCTCAAACAGCCGGTCTGGGATGAACACAAAGCATTCCTTGCGCTAGCGCGGCAAAAAGACCTCTATGTTAAGATCGTTATCTCGGCCGAGACGGGGGAGGAAGAATTCCATCACGCCATCACCCTCTTGCACGATACGGCCCCTGACGCCCTGTTAATCCTCCAGCCCGTCACACCCTACGGCGGTGTCGCAGCCTGTCCGCCAGAACGCGTCCTCGCCATGCAGGCAACAGCGCTGCGGGAGCTCACGGATGTCCGCGTCATCCCGCAGACGCATAAAATGATCGGGCAGCTCTAAGGAAGGAACATTCATTTTGCATATCGTACTCGTAGAACCAGAAATTCCCGGCAACACCGGCAACATCGCCCGCCTTTGTGCGGCGACGGGCATCGAACTCCATCTCGTCAAGCCGCTCGGCTTTTCGACGGACGACAAATACCTCAAGCGCGCCGGCCTCGACTACTGGCACCTTGTGAAAGTCCATTACCACGAAAACTTCGATGAAGTCGCCGCCATGTACCGCGGCCACAACTTCTACTTCCTTTCCACAAAGGCGCCGCGCTCCTACACGGAAGTCCAGTTCACGCCTGACGACATGCTCGTTTTCGGCAAGGAGACGAAAGGCCTGCCTGAGACACTCTTACAGGCGCACTGGGACACAGCCGTCCGCATCCCAATGATTTCCGAAGCCCGCTCCCTGAACCTCTCGAACTCCGTCGCCATCGTCGCCTACGAGGCCCTGCGCCAGCAAAACTTCGCCCAGCTCGCCGAAGCCGGCCCCGGCTTGCACATCTAACGAGGAGAAAAAACATGTCCGAAAAAAATCCAGCCTTCCTTAAATCCCTCCAGTCTTTCCTCCAGCCCTCCCAGCTCCTTCAGGACGAGCCGATGAAGCTCCATACGACCTTCAAGATCGGCGGCCCGGCCGATTACCTGCTGTTCCCGTCGTCCGCCGAAGAAGTCGGCAAGATCCTGCAGCTGCTCAAAGAGTACAGCATCCCCCTGACGATTCTCGGCAACGGTTCGAATGTCCTCGTACGCGATGGCGGCATCCGCGGCGCCGTCGTCAAATTCAACCACCCGATGTCCTCCATCCGCGTCGAAGGCACGAAGATCATCGCAGGTGCGGGCGCACTTCTCAAAGACGTCTCGGCGGCTGCCGCCGAGCACGGCCTCACGGGCATGGAATTTGCCTGCGGCATCCCGGGCAGCCTTGGCGGCGCCGTTTTCATGAACGCCGGCGCCTATGATGGCGAAATGAAGAACGTCGTCTCGCGCGTGCGCTCCGTCACAATGGACGGTGAGTGCAAAGAACGCGATGCTGCCGCCATCGACCTCGGCTACCGCCACAGCATCTACCAGACGAATGGCGAAGCCATCTGCGAAGTCGAGCTCCAGCTAAAAGAGGGCGACAAGACTGCCATCAACGCCAAAATCGCCGATTTCACCGAGCGCCGCGAGACAAAGCAGCCGCTCGAAATGGCGAGCGCTGGCAGCACGTTCAAGCGTCCGACCGGCTATTACGCAGGCACGCTGATCCAGGAGACCAGCCTCAAAGGCCTGACCGTCGGCGGTGCACAAGTCTCGAAGAAACATGCTGGCTTCGTTGTCAATACCGGAACGGCGACAGCTAAAGACGTCCTGGAACTCATCCACGAAGTTCAGCGTCGTGTCAAAGAAGCTCATGGCGTTGAACTCCACCCCGAAGTTCGCATTATTGGCGAAGCATGATTTTCCATCTGTTGAATTTTACAAAAGCATAACAATTTCTTCACACGTCCTCTTCGGCCTGATTGTATACTGAA
>OMZR01000122.1 GCA_900315575.1 uncultured Veillonellaceae bacterium | reverse complement strand
TTTCGTCTCAACCCATCGGGTGAAGGACGGAAAGAAGCATTTCGTTAGTTATGGCAAGGGCTCGACAGTGTTGATCCTTTGCCGGTTGAATAATTCAGGTTGTACTTATCATAATCCTCTGCGATGAGGAAATAGGTATCTTTGTGCCGCTGGTAGATGATCTGCGGGATTGCCAGCAGCGCGATGACGACGAATGCGACACCGACGTACTGGAAGTTCTGCATGATGAGACCGATGACCGGCCAGACCGTATCCCAGTCGATATTGCCATGCCAGCCGCCGAAATTACCAGTCGTGAAGTAGTAGGCTGCAAAGCCGCCGCCGAGCACCTGCAGGATGCCGCAGCAGAACGGGATGATCGCTGCTGCGCGGATACCGCCGAGGCGGTTTGCGAAGACGGCGAGCGTTGCGTTGTCAAAGAACAGCGGAACGAATCCGGAAATGACGAGGATCGGGCTGTGGAACACGACGAGGCCGAGGATCGCGAGGAACTGGCCAAATGCACCAAACAGGAAGCCGAACGTCACGGCATTCGGATGGCCGAAGCCATACGTTGCGGCGCAGTCGACCGCCGGCACAGAGCCTGGCAGGATCTTGTCGGAAATACCCTGGAAGGAGTTCGTGAGCTCGGAGACGAACATGCGGACGCCAAGCTGCAGGATCGTGAGGTAGACGGCGAAGTTCAGGGACTTCTCAAGGATATAGAAGCCGAAGTTCTGCGTATCTTTGAAGCCCTTGTCGATGTTGTGCATGAGATCCGGACCAAGAATCGAGATGATGGCACCAAAGAAGATGAACATCAGGATACCGGTGGCAACGACGTTCTCATTGAAGATCGAGAGGAAGCCCGGGAGCTTGAGGTTTTCGAGCGATTTCTTCGGGTTGCCGATGTACTTCGCGATTTTCGACGTGAAGTAGATGGCGAACATCTGCTGATGGCCCGTTGCAAAGCCACCGCCTTCCGTGAGTTTCGCGACCGGCTCGACTGTGAGGTTCGAGGCCACGGCCCAGTACGTGCCGAGGAGCACGCCGAGCATCAGCACGACGCCGGGATCCTGAAGTTCTGGGAAGCAGAAGAGGACGAGCCAGAGAGCGGTCGACGACTGCTGGACCATGATGTGGCCCGTGATGAAGAGCGTGCGGATCTTCGTGTACTTGCGGAACAAGACGAGCAGGATGTTCATCGTAAACGCGATGAGCAACACCATCATCATCATCGAGAACGAACGGCCGATGTGCTCGACCGACATCTGCGCGGCCGTCTGGCCGAAATACGGGTCGATGACGGCAGCCGAGAGGTCGAAGCGATCCTTGAGGCCTGCGAGCACCGGACGGAAGTTTCCGACCAAACCGCCGGATGCGACGTTCAAGATCATGTAGCCGACGACGGCTTTGATAAAGCCTGCGAGGCATTCATAAATCGGCTTGCGCAGCAGCGCATAACCGGCGAAGACGATGAAGCCGATGAAGAACTGCGGCTTCGTCAGGATGTTGTTCTGGAAGAATTCCCAGACGGACATCAGGATTTCCATGTGCTTACTCCTCCAATGCTACGAGTTCTTCGGGCGTCTTTGCCTGGAGAAGCTTCGCGACGAGATCATCATCCGAGAGGGCTTCTGCCATATCGCCGAGGTTCTTGAGATGTACGGCATTGTCCGTCGAAGCGAGGACGAAGAACAGACGCGCGTCATGCTCGCCATCGTCCGAGAAGCTCACAGGCTTCTCCGTTTTCATGAACGAGATGGCCGTCTCATGAACGCCGAGCCCTTCCTGCGCGTGCGGGATGCAAATGTCCGGCGCGATGACGATGTACGGGCCGAGTTCTTCGACCTTTTTGATGATTTCTTCGGGATAGATGTCCTCGATCGTCCCATCGTCAAGAAGCGGCTGGCAGGCGGCGCGGACGGCGTCCTTCCAGTCGTCGAATCCTTGCTGGAACGTGTAGTGCTTCTTCTCTACCATTTCTTTGAACATTGTCTGGCGTTCTCCTTTTTGTCAGTCACACGATCACAGGCACGAACGGAACGGGATATTCTGCGGATGCTCGAAGCAGTCCTCGAAGCCGCGGCGGTGATGGAAATAGATCTTGTCCTTGTCCTGCGGGTAGACGTAGCGGCCGCCGACCTGCCAGAAGAACGGATGGAACTTGTATTCGTTGCGGTCTTTCTTGAAATCGTAGAGCAGCTTGATCTCGTCGCAGTCCGCCTGGAAATTTGTCCAGACATCCCAGTGGATCGGGATGACGACCTTGCAGCCGAGGTTCTCTGCCATGCGGAGGATGTCCGTCGACGTCATCTTGTCCTGCATGCCGACCGGGTTCTCACCAAACGAGCCGAATGCCACATCGACGTCGTAATCCTTGCCGTGCTTTGCGAAGTAAATGGAGAAGTGCGAATCTCCGGAATGGTAGATATTGCCGCCCGGCGTCTTCAGCAGGTAGTTGACGGCTTTCTCATCCATGTCCGTCGGGCACTTGCCAGTCAACTCTTCGCGATCCGGACCCGTCGAGTCCGTCGTGACGATGCACGTGCGGTCGAAGCTGTCGAGGCAGATGATCTCCGTGTCCTTGATCTTGAAGCTGTCGCCCGGCTTCACAATGCGGCAGCGCTCTTCCGGAACGCCCCACTTGATCCACGTTTCCACGGCTTTCTTCGGGCCGATGAATGGAACGGGAATCTCTTTGCCGTTCTCCACCGTCGTCATGCCGCTCTGGATCACGTGTGCCGCCCACTCGGGAGACATGTGGTCCTGATGGTAATGCGTGGCGAGCACGGCATCGACCTGCTTGAATGCGAACGGGTCAAAGACGAATGGGATGTTGCGGAGGTTCGGCTGCATCGAGCGGCAGCCGCACATGTTCGCCATCTGGTGGCCGACTTTCATCTTGCCATCGCCATGCGTGCGCTTCCCGTTGCCCGTCCACAGATCGACGGTGAAGTTTGCGCCCCCCGGCGTCTTGAACCAGATGCCCGTGCAGCCGAGCCACCACATTGCGACCTGGCCTGCCGGGACTTCATACCCCTCGATGTCCTCGACCAGCCAGGTGCCCCACTCGGGGAACGTGTTCATGATCCAGCTGTCTCTCGTGATTTCCTGTACCTTTCCCATGTTTCTCCTCCTGATAAAGGTTGATGTATTCTGATTGATTCTTGCGTGTTTCCTATCACGCTTTCTATTATACACGTTTTTACGCTCATTTCAAGTCCATTTTGAAAAAATTTTGCTCGTTCAAATATTTTATGCTCGTTTTACGCTCAAAATTGTTTCTTTTATGCTTGCAATTTCGTTTTGATACGATATAATAGAAGCGTGCATAAATGAAGTTTTATGCCGCTTGCATTCCAAACAATCCACAGCGGATGGAAAGGGGACCCGCTATGAAAAGCAGCAAAAGCATCGTGCTGGCGCGTCAGCAGGCCATCTTGAAACTCCTGAAAAAAGAACGCCGCATCGATGTCGATACCGTCTCGGAGCGCCTGAACGTCTCGCCGACCACCGTGCGGCGCGATCTCGCCACCTTCGAAAAACAAAATCTCGTCAAGCGCTTCCACGGTGGCGCCGAACTCGTCGAGGGAACGCTCAAAGAAGAAGACGTCTTCCTCGGTGACGAGACCATCCAGAAAGACCTCCCGCAGAAAGAAGCCATCGCGCGCTATGCCGCCAACCTCATCCAGGATGGCGACACGATCTTTATGAACTCGAGCTCGACGACGCTGCTGCTCCTGCGCTATCTCGGCGACAAGCACGTCATCGTCGTGACGAACAATGGCAACGCCGTCAACATGCCGACCGGAGAGAATGTCAGCGTCCTCCTGACGGGCGGCCAGCTCTATGAGCGGCGCAAATCGCTCGTCGGCGAGTTTGCCCTGCACACGCTCATGAAGATCAATGCAGACAAGGCCTTCCTTGGCGTCGGCGGCATCAGCGTCCGCGCCGGCATCACGACCTCCGTCCTGCAGGAGACCGCCATCAATGAAATGATGATGCGGCGCTGCCAGGGCGCATGCTACGTCCTCGCGGCGAACACGAAGATCGGACGTGCGCACAATTTCCTCTCGGGCACGATCGACCAGGTCAGCACGCTCATCACCTGCACGGGGGCAGACGAAAAAGAGCTCGACAACATTCAATCGCAAGGCGTCGAAGTCATCGAGTGTACACCGGAAAGCAAATAAGCCGAACAAAAAAGGCGTCAGGCCGCTCCAGCCAAAAAAGATGGTTGGAGCGGCCTGACGCCTTTCGTGTTTATGGTTGTTGCACGCTTATTTAGTGAGCTTCGCCGTATCAATGACGCTGCCGTCCGGCTGGAAGCTCTGGATTTCGATGTGCTGCGCATCGCCTTTGACCGTCATGTAGTTGTCGACCTCGGGCTGAGGTGCGACGACTTCGTCGAGGCTGTGATCTTTCCAGAGGTTCGGGTAGCGGACGTTGCCCGCGACGCCCGTGATGATGTAGAGCGGGCCGCCCGCGTCGCGCTGGAAGTTTTTGATATGGCCACGATTGCGATACGTATGGAGATGCGCCGAAAGCACGAGGTCGACGCCATGCGCATCAAAAAGCGGCATCCACGCGCGGCCGTCATCACTGAATCCCTCCGCGCGGCCGGGACGGCTCTGGAAGCTGTACTGGATCGGGTCTTTATGCATCAGGACGATGTTCCACGGCGTCTTTTTCGCCTTGCTCGACGCGATGTCCTCTGCAAACCACGCCTGCTGTTCATCGAGCAGGCCCGCATGAAAATCATTCGTCTCGTCCTGCTGCGTGTTGAGCACGATGAAGTGCGCGGGGCCGTAATCGAACGAATAATAGTAACGACGGAACGGCTCGCTGCCAATCTCCGGCACGGCGAACTGAGCGAGATAGGCCTTCGGCAGACGCACCTTCCAATTCTGGTCGTACGTCTCATGATTGCCCATGATCGGCGCAACAGGAATGTTCGCCGAAAGCGGTGCAACGGCGTCAAACCATGCTTCCCACTGGCGATGGTCTTCGCCATTGTCGACGAGGTCGCCCATATTGATGAAGAAATCCGCGTCGGGATTGCGCTCGTAGGCACTGCGCGCGAGCTCCTGCCAGCCGCTGTAGTCGTTCGACTGCGAATCAGGAAAGACGAGCGCCGAAAACGTCCTGCCGTCATCGGCGCGGAGCTTCTGCCACTCGCCTGCCCGCTTGCCGTCGCGCAGACGGTATTCATAGGACGTGCCGGGCGCGAGACCGTCGAGACGCGCTGTCTGGAGGTAGGACGAGACGCCGTCATCACTGTAGGGCGCGCTCTCGGCCGCAAAGGTCCTCTGCACGTCGCCGCCTTCGGCGCGGAGCTCGACAGCAGCCTCTTTCTGCGCGGCCGCCGACTGCCACATGATCGTGCGTGCCGTCTGGTTGTCCGCCGCGACGATCTGCCGCACGAACGAAGCGTCGATGGTCCCTGTGACATCGCCCGCCACGCGGCCGGCCAGCCGGCCGAGCGCCCGCTGCTCATACCAGGCGCCGCCCGCTCCCGCGAGGAGCAGCGCCCCGCCTGCGACTTTCAAAAATGTGCGCCGAGAAATCTTCTTGTCCATAGCAAAGCGCCCTCCTTCATGATGGTTGTCTCTATCATAAAGGAAGGCGCTTAAAAGTACAAATACTTCTTGTTAACGTTTTGATATGCCCTGAAAGCATGAAATTTCGCACCCGCGGAAGGCAATGCTGTACAGATTGCTCATACGTACAGGGGACTCCCCCCGCCGCTCACGCGGCCCGTCCCCCCTCTAGAGGGGGGCTTCCCACGCAGTCACAGCAAATCTGTCTTCTGTAAAATATGATGCTGCGTTGCGCGCTTGTTGCCGAGGACGTTGAAGTTCTCCACGATGACGCCGTAGACGAGACAGCCGGCCGAGACGAGACCGATGCTGACGGCGAATTCGAAGACGGACGGGAAGTAATCGCCGGACTTGTACATCGCCGTGAAGACGCAGTTCAGGCGGTTCATGACGACGCCGATGACGACGAGCCACGAATACGTCAGCACGCCCCACTTCTTGTACGCGAGCGGGCTGAAGATGATGCAGAGCGGGATGATGATGCCCAGCACCATTTCCAGGCAGTACAGGTTGCTCTGCATCGTGCCGAGGAAGACATAGCCCCATTCATCATGCATCGTGATGTCCACGATCTTCATGACGAGGTAGATGGCCATGATGGCGCCGCCGACGCGCGTGAGCTGGCGCATGATGTCGGGATCGACTTCATGGCCGTAATTGCGCCGCGCGAGGTCGCTCTCGACACAGACCATCGCCGAGCCGACGAAGAACGACGAGATCAGGAAGTAGAGCGGCAGAATCGGGCTCCACCACAGCGGGAACATCTTGCTCTTCGCAATCAGGAACAGGCCGCCGAGCGACGACTGATGCATCATCGGGAAAATCAGGCCGATGATGACGAGCACGGGCAGGATTTTCAGGATGTAGGGGTGCAGCCATTTGAACATGCGCTCCGTGATGACCTCGTGGAATTCAAGCGTCAGGATCGTCGTGTAAATCGAGATGCACCAGAAGACCTCGAACAGCACGGACGTATAGCCCCACGAGACGAACGGCCGCCAGAAATGCGGCCATAGGCCGATGTCGAGGAACAGCCCCGCCATGACGAGGATGTAGCCGAGCAGCGACGTGAGGAGCGCGCTCCTCGCGACAACACCGTATTTCTTCACTTTGAAACCGCTGACGAGGAGCGCCGTCGAGTAGCCGCCGCCCGCGAGCGCAACGCCGCAGAGCACGTCAAACGAAATCCAGAGCCCCCACGGCGTCTCGTCCGTGAGGTGCGTGACGTACTGGAACCCCGTCAAAAGCCGCACGACGGCAACACAGGCCATGAGGCCCGCGAGGCACAGCAGCACGATGCGCGCCGGTGTCACCGTGAAATCCCAGCCGAGGATGCGGTAGCAGCGATAGAGGTTCATTTTTTTCATATCATGCCATCCCCTTCCCCATGATTGCCCGCTTCACGCGTTTCTTCCTCCGGCCGAGGCGGCTTCGGCTTGACATTCTTGTGCTTCTTGTAGTAGCGCCAGGAAATCGCCGCGAGGAACAAGCCCCACGCCGCCGCGAGAAACGGCACTTTCGAGAGGTAGGCATGCGTGTACGTCGATGGCGGGATGTCTTCGAAATCCGTCTTGAAGCCGAGCTCCTCGAATGGCTGGTCGGAAATGTAGAGCCATTCCGTGCCGCCGAGCTCCTTCTCGCCATAGACGTGGTTGATGTAGCGATGGTCTTTCTCGATGATGGCATGCGCTTTCGTGAGCAGTTCGTCGCGGCCGCCGAACGTCAGCGCCCCGGTCGGGCACGCGCTGACGCAGGCGGGCGCGTCGCCGTCTTTGAGGCGAGAGGCGCAGAGCTGGCACTTCGTGACGAGCGGCAGCGGCTCGTCCCACTGGTAGCGCGGAATCTCGAACGGGCATGCCAGCATGCAGTAACGGCAGCCGACGCAGAGTTCCGGGATGTAGACGACGGCATGCGTCTCAGGATCGACGCGCAGCGCTTTCGAGAAGCACGCCGACGCGCACGACGGTTCGAGACAGTGCATGCACTGCTTCTTGACAAAACGCGTATAGCCCTTGCCGTTCGGCGCTTCGACGCGCTTGCGCTGGATCACGGTCCATGTGTCGTCGTCGAGGTCTTTCTCCTCCTTCTGCTTGCGGCTCTTCTTCTTTCCATAGGGGAGCTTGTTCCAGAGCTTGCAGGCCACGGAACAGCTCTCGCATCCGATGCATTTCGTGATGTCAACGAGGACAGCCATGATGTTCCCTCCCTGTCAGGCCTTTGCCGGTTGCGATTTTGGCGCCTTGGGCGGCGTGTTCGGCGCATGCTGCGTCTCGGCGTCAAAAATCTTCTCGCTCTGATCCACGAGCGACGTATGCAGGTATTTCTCGGCGCGCTCGCTGAGCGGCTGGCCATAAAATTCCTTGTAGAGCGTCTGGATTTCGGCGTTCTCGTGGCTTGCGCGCTTCTTCGCGCCGCGGTCTTCCTGGTAGAGCGCCGCGATGCGCCGCTGCCGCATATCCTCGCTCGAAGCGAACTGGCTCTTCGGCTGGCTCTTCGGCTGGCCGCCGCCGCCGATGCAACCGCCCGGGCAGGCCATGAACTCGATGAACTGCCAGCGGCTGCCCTGCCCCGCGCGGATGGCGTCGAGCACCTTGCGCCCCGAGGCCATGCCGTTGACGACCGCGACGCTAACCGTACCGACGCCCGGCACACTCGCCTGCGCCTCCTTGACCGACGTCAGGCCTCGCACAGCTTTCCATTCAAGCAGGTTCGCAGGCGGCGCCTGATGCGTCGCGAAATAGTAGAGCGAGCGCACGGACGCCTCCGCAACGCCGCCCGTCGCGCCGAAGATGCGGCCTGCACCCGTGCTTTCGCCAAGGATCGAATCGTAGTCCGCATTGTCGAGGCTCTCGAAGTCGATGCCTTTTTTCTTCAGCAGGCGTGCGAGCTCGCGCGTCGTCAGCACGTAGTCAACGTCCTGCAATCCGTCGTGGCCGAGCTCCTTGCGGAGCGCCTCACCTTTCTTCGCCGTGCACGGCATGATCGAGACCGTGACGATGTTCTTCGGGTCGAGCCCTTTCTTCTCGGCATAATACGATTTGACCGTCGCGCCCATCATGGCGGCTGGCGACTTGCAGGTCGAGAGATGCTTCATGAGGTCGGGATAGAACAGCTCGCAGAAGCGCACCCAGCCAGGGCAGCACGACGTGAAATGCGGCAGCACGTCCTTCTTCTGCGTCAGGCGCACGAGTGCCTCGCTCGCCTCCTCCATGATCGTCATGTCCGCCGACATGCAGGTGTCGAAGACGGCATCGAAGCCGAGCGCCCGGAGCGCCGCGACCTGCTTGCCGCTGACGATCGAGCCCGGCGCCATGCCGAACTCCTCGCCAAGCGAGACCTTCGTCGCCGGTGCCGTCTGCACAACGACGAACTTGCTGTCATCGTCAAGCGCCGCCTCGACCTGATCGACGGCCGGACGCTCGTGAATCGCGCCCGTCGGACACCACATCGTGCACTGGCCGCAGCCGATGCAGGCCGTCTCGTCCTTCAGCGGCAGCGGATAGTAGCCGTGGACGCCGATAACATTGTGGCACGCCTCGATGCACTGGCCGCAGAGAATGCACTTCTCATCGTCGCGCATGATGGACGGATTCTTCGGCGAAATCGCGACGCGGCCCTTCAGGTGCGCGGGGAAATCGCCCCGGCCCTGGTACTGGTCCGGCATCCAGCCGTCGCCGCCCTCATCTTTCTGTTCTGACGCACAGCCCGAAGCCAGCACACCGAGACCGAAAAGGCTCGTGCCCGACGCCAGCTTCAGGAAATCCCTGCGAGAGATCTTTCGCGCCATATCCCTCATCCTCTCAACATTACTTCTATTTATGATTCCCTAGTACGAAATAAATAATACGAATTGTGAGACAATTCATCCCACGGTTCTTATGATAACACACATTTCACAAGGATTTCCAGTAGAAAATATGAAATTTCATACGAAAAACGCAGAAAAACGAAACAATATCGCAAGTTTTGTGAATCGAACAAAAGCGGTGTGAAAAATTCACACATTGCGGAAAATGCGAGCGCCATTCAAACTTCAGCCTCCCTCTAGAGGGAGGGGGACCGCGGAGCGGTGGTGGGAGTAGTAGGGTGCTGAAGGCGAACTCAAATGCAAACATTCACGAAAGCAACAGGATTCTTCCAAGATTTGTCGAAATTCTTTCTAAAGATAAGGATATCGAAAGGAGATGGCACCATGCCTGCAAAACAATGGCGCACCTGCCGCCTCAACATCAATGGAACCTCGCGCAAGCTCTCCTACAGTGACGACGCCATCAAGAAGCTCTTCGAGCCGCTGCTGCGCCGCCTGACGGCACTCTGCCACCGGCTCGGCCGCCGCACCGTCGTCTACCTCGTCGCCCCGGCCGACACGGGCAAGACAACGCTCGCGCTCTTCCTCGAACGCCTCGCGCTCATGGGAGGCGCCTCCGGCATCGTGCCCATACAGCGCCTCGGGCTCGAAGGCTTCCAGCGCGCACCGAAGGAACTCGCCGCCGAACTCGACGCCGAGGGAAAGCCGCTCTCGCCCTATGGTCCGCAAGCCTACGACCTCGAAGCGCTGTCCGCGAAGCTCTCGGCGCTCGCATCCGGCCAGGACATCCGCTGGCCTGTCTACGATCGCGCGCGCCGCGAGATCGTGCCCGACATCACGCCTGTCCGCAAGCCCATCGTGATCGTCGAGGGCTGCTACCTTCTGCTCAAAAGCTACGGCTGGGAGAACCTTCGCAAGTTTGCCGACTACAGCGTCGCCATCATGGCGCAGCCCGGCAGCCTCGCCTCGCGCACGCAGCAGCGCCTCGCCGCCCGCGGCCTCACGCCGAAAGAAGCCGCCGAGCGCTATGAGAACGACTACCGCCCCGCCATCATGCAGGTCATGACGGGCTCGTGGCCCGCCGACGAGACGTGGATCTACAGCCCCGACGGCGACTACCAGCCGCAGCCCGACCGCCTGCAGCATTACCGCGCGAAGCAGAAGAGCACGCAGCAGGACTTCGATTCCGTCCGCCGCAAGGACGAGCCGATCTTCCGCGCCTACGAAGAACAGATGGCCTCTGGCCATGGCAAGACGTACGCCGTCGGCTATCAGAAAGGCCTCGAAACCGCCCGCCGCAACATCCTCCGCCGCCTCGCCAGCTCGAGCGGCATGGGCCGCGAAGCGCTCAAAGAAACGTTCCATCTGACAGAAAAAGAGCTCCAGGACCTGCTGTCCTGAAGCTCTAGCATCCCCATAAGGCCCCTTCTTAGAGGGGGCTGTCAGCGAAGCTGACTGGGGGAGTCCCCTGCACATCATCTCTTATCGCACGTCGTCACTTCCGCTGGTGCGACTACTCTCCCGCCACAAATGCCTGATACTGCGCCTCCGCATCCCGCTTCGCCTTTTCCCATTCCTTGTTGACCTGCTCGCCGATGAGCCGTTTTCCATCGACATCGGGGTGCAGGCCGTCAAGCGCGAGCTCGGTCGGCAGCACGCCGTCGGGGCAGACGAACGCCGACGCCGCATCGACGCAGGCCTGGTCCCGGATATAGCTGTTCACGCGGTCGAACCGCATCTGCCAGTCCGGCGTCGTCGGCTCGTCGAACACATGCGCGATGTTCCGCGGATTGATGGGCGGCAGCGTCAAAAAGATCGGCCGGATGCCGTTCGCGAGCGCGAGCACCTTCATGGCTTCGAGATCACGGATGACATCGTCCGGATCCTCGCCCGCGCGCAGGCTGTTCGTCCCTGTGAAAATCATCAGGTACTTTGGATGAAATGGCAGCACGTCGCGTTCGAACCGTTCGCGCGTCATCGACGCGAGATCACCAGATGACGACAGATTGATGGCCGGAAAATCGAGATATGAGAGCCAGCTGAATTCAAAATCAGCGGGGCTGAACGAATAATGGCCGCCACCGTGGCTGATGCTGTCTCCGAGCACGGCGACCTCCCAGTTGTCCGACGGCTCAGCGCGCACCTCATGAAAATCTGACCACTGCCCGAACGGATAGCCCTCGGCATCCTCTGCGCGCACACGCCATGAATACGTCCCAATACGCGGCTCGCGGTCATAGATTTCCGTCACATCCGAGTGGAGCACCGCGACCGGCGCGAGCTTTCCCGACGCCGCGACTTCCGGCGTGCCCGCATAGAGCTCGACCGTGTAGCCCGATGCATTGGCGAGACCAACCCAGTCATAGACGGGATACAGCAGCGTCGAGCCGTTCCCCTTTCCATACTCCGAAAAAATCACTGGCCGGTCAAGGTCTTTTTCCTTCTCCGACGTATAGAGCGTCGCGAGCTTGCTGAACTTGCTGACCGGCTGCCCGTCAAATCCGATGGAACGCACGCGCCAGTAGATCGGCTGCTTGCCGAGATATTCTTCTGCGAATTCCCGCAACGGCACATTGTAATGATTCGTGTAGACGGCACGCGTGTGATAGATGCGGTGCTTGACCTTTGCATCTGGATCGGAATAGAATTCGATTTCATAGACGACAGCCTGCGTGTCCTTGTCCCAGGAGAGCAGCGGCGCATATGCCGCCGGCTCTGCTTCCGTCGTCTCCCGAAGCCCTGTGAGCCCTTCGCCCACAGGGCTTTTTGCCTGTTCCGCCCGCGGCCCGACCTGCCAGCCGCACGCGATGGCTCCCACGACAAGCGCCAGCGCCGCGAGCACCGCCAGCCCCTTCTTCCGCGTCCCCTTCATCGGGATCACCTTGCTTTCGCTTTTTCATCCTTTCATGATACCATATTCCAAAAGCTCGCGCAAAATTACCATTTGATTCAACGATTCCGACTGCAATCCGGACAATACTTCTGCGTGGACGACATTATGATGAATGGCTTCCCGCAAACTTCGAACTTTGCGCCGTAGTCTTCGCAGATATGCTTTACAAGTTTCATCCACACACGCTTCGCTTCCTCATACCCCTGCCAGTGCCTGCCGCAGCTCCTCCGTCAGCACGATCACATTCTGGTACCCCGCATCTTCGAGCGCGAAGAAGATTTCCTGCTGCACCTCGGGCTTGCGCGGCGACACGGCAATGACGACAGCATCGTGTTCGCGATCAATAGGCGCCGACTGCATCGTATAAACGGGAATACGATGCAGTTCAGCAGGATTCCCTTTTCTCTGACTTACGATAATTCCAGAGGGAACCGTGCCGTGAGATTCCATTATTTCCAGTATTCCCTTGGCAACCTTTCCGGCACCATAAAGATACACATGCGGTGCACTTTTCAACCGCATCCACCAGCCAATCGCAGTAAGGGCTCTCTGCTGCTGACGGGAAAGCCTCTGCATGATCCATTTATGCGGATGGTATATCAATTCATGCTCAAAATATCCATCTTGATGTGCCCGCATCAATTGCCCGATTGCCCGCTTCCAGTATTGACCCAAATACTCCGAAGCGATACGCGATTCATTAGCCATGATATGCAGAAAGAACATTCTTGCAGCCCAGCGATGTTGCAACATACCTCTCTCATGTTTCCGAAGAAACGCTTCCATATAATCATACTCTCAACTTTCCCACCCGCCAATAGCGGCTGGAATCGAGTACCATACGGCTCCATTGGTCGATAGATTGTTTTCTTGACAACACAAAGGCACCTTGCCTTGGTATAATGAGATTGACAAAAAACATCCAACCAAGAA
>OMZR01000020.1 GCA_900315575.1 uncultured Veillonellaceae bacterium | reverse complement strand
CAATCTTCACCCATTGGGTAGAGGGATGGAAAGCAGCGTTACGTTAGTTATGGCAAGGGATCGACAATCCCGATCCTTTGCTTGTTGAATAATTCAGGTGTAATATAAAGTTCTTTGCTCAATGCAAATTTTGTAATATCGTCCTGCTTGTTTCTCCAGTTCCCTTCCACGTCTAAATCTTTCGCCAGAACTCCATCCTTGATTTCAAGATCTGTAAGAATCTTGATATTCATCGTCGTATCGCTAATCACTGTTCCAGCAGGAAGGTGATAATTTTTCTCTTTATAGTTGCTCTTGATACCAGCAGGAATATGGCGAATATCTCTTTTGTTCGTCGCATTGATGCACGGATACGTTTCTTGCGATTTGTTGATTTCCCCGATCAAACCTTTAAATTCATCGAAATCACGGCAGTAAACCAGAATGTATTCCTTGATATTCGTGATTTTCTTTGAGAGAAAACTCCCTTTTTTCTTTTTCTCCCAAACAAGCTCAGCAATAAATTGTTTCTGCCCAAAAATTTCATTGCACATGGACTTCATGTTCGCTTGTTCGTTATCATCTACCGAGATGAACATCACACCATTCCTCGCCAGCAAGTCCCGCGACATCAGCAGACGAGGATAAATCATCGAACACCATTTCGAGTGAAACCTTCCTTCGGTATCATGATTCACTTTCATACGTTCCCCGTCGTCGTTCCTTGTCTGATTTTCTTCCTCATATTCTTCGTATGTCTCGGAGAAATCGTCTTGGTAGATGAAGTCTGCCCCCGTGTTGTAAGGCGGATCAATATAAATCATCTTGACCTTCCCAAGAT
This sequence comes from uncultured Veillonellaceae bacterium, assembly GCA_900315575.1. GTDB lineage: Bacteria > Bacillota > Negativicutes > Selenomonadales > Selenomonadaceae > Selenomonas_C. The sequence goes on along the minus strand of OMZR01000020.1, from coordinate 28,885 downwards.
AACTCTCTTGCAAGAGCTTCAGCGCCTCAAGATTATCCCCCTCAATATACAGATTCTGCGTCGTGTCCCAGTCCTTGCTTTCCTCTACGCACGGCCGCAGCGTCTTGCGAATGGGACGATTCGCTTCGACAATGGCTGCTTTCTTCCCGACCCACGTGAACTCGTAGGCCTCCTCGCCTTCGCGCACGTGGTCTGCGAGCATCTGCTTGAGCTTCTCGAAATCAATCGCCCGCTCAAGTCCCCCCCCCGCTGGACTTTTGTCGTTCTGTGACACAATTTGGGAACAGCGCCGCCAGCTTCTCGAAATTCTCCTTTGCGAGATCCGGCGTTTCCATCTTCATCTTATCCATGCAAAAGTGCCTCCCTCTCTTGCTCCAAACGTTTCTTCTCTCGATGCAATGCAATTTTGCGGTTGAACTGCCGCTCTTTTCGCAAGCGCTTCGTGAGGTCCGCGATTGCCTTTTCCAGTTGCGCGACACGCTCGGCGGTCTGCATTGACGTTTGCAACGTCTCATCCGACGTACGCTTCCGAAGCGCGTCGCCTGCGATCTGCCGCACGAAGTTTTCATAGACCTCGTCGAGCGTCGTGCCGACGATGGCGAATGGCAACGCGGACGGTTTCATCCATGCCGTGTGATAATACGTCCCTACACGAAACGCTTCGTTTGCTGACGCCGCTTCCTTGTAGCTGATCCATGCCTGCACCTCGCCGTCATATTCCATGAGGTACAGCAAATGATATGGAATCTGCCGGTCAAATTGCACGAGCATGCGTTCGTCGAACGTCTTTCGCTTCAATTGCAGTGTAAAGACCTCGATCTCCTGCACTTCACTCCCCGGCGGCAGGTGGAGCGTCGCTTCCTTCAACGAATACGTCCATTCGATGCGCTGGATGTCCTCCGTCATGCTACGGCGCACGGGCGAGTCGAGTCCGAGCTTGCTGGCGAACGTCTTCTTTGGAACGCGCCGCGCAAAATGCGTGCTTTCGGGAAAAATCAACATTCTGCGCCCGCCTCCTTCACAACGACGAACGCGACAAGTTCGAAATCGTCAATGCCCTTCACTTCTGAGAGCAGCGCCGTCGTACCGCCCGCGCGGAACAAGCTGTCGATGTCGCTTTCCTCTTTCGTGTCCATGATCGAATTGATCGCGTCGCTCAAGAGCTCCGACGGGCCGCGCATATCTGCGCCATCATCCGTCTCGCCATTGAACGCATCGCAAAGCGCACGCACGGGTTCTTTCCTGCCATAGCAAAGTTCATGCAAATCATCGAGGAGCTGCTTCGGCTGGAGATAATCGCAGACAACGTCGCCGCCCGCGCCAACGTAGACCATGTAGTACGGATGCAATTGGTTCTGCCTGTCCGCATTCACGCTGTCGTTGATGTTCCGCAGAACGAAGACGATGCCGGGCGGCAACGTATCCGTCGCGGGCACGACGGCGTGCAGACCAGGCGGGACATCGCGCAGCTCGTCATGGTGCTTCAGATAATCCATGACCGCGAGCCGATATTCATTGAGCCCGAGATCCATGATGGAGATGCCTTCATTCATATCCTCGATGTCCACGACTTCATCCTGCAAGCGCCGCAACTGTTCGCGCCGGTAGGCGAGATCGCCGTGTTCGTCCAAGTTGATCGGGTCGTCATCGCCTGTCGATGTCATGACCGTGATTTTCATGCGCGTCTCGACGCGCGCTTTTAGATGGATATACTCGTCGAGATCGACATCCGGCCAGAAGTTCACAAGCTGGATAACGCGGTTGCGGCTGCCGATGCGGTCGATGCGGCCGAACCGCTGGATGATGCGCACGGGATTCCAATGGATATCGTAATTCACGAGATAATCGCAGTCCTGGAGGTTCTGCCCTTCGGAAATGCAGTCCGTTGCAATCAAGAGATCGATATCTGTACCGTCGGGAAGCCCGAGCGCCGCACGGTCTTTCGAGATGGGCGAGAAACACGTCAGGATTTCATTGAAATCGCTGCTGACATCCTTGCGCGTCGTCTTGCCGCCGCCCGTGCCCGTGATGAGCGCCGTGTCGATGCCGCACATCGCTTTCACGAATGGCGCGAGCTCCTCGTAAAGATACGCTGCCGTATCTGCAAACGCCGTAAAAACCAACACTTTGCGGTTACCGGGATTGATGGGCCGCTCCATCTTGTCGACGAGGAGCCGCTTCAGCGTTTGCAACTTTTCATCATCGTCTGGGCCGATGTCTTTCACCATGGACAGCAGAAGCGCAAGCGTTTCCTGATCCTTCTCCAGGCTCGCTTTCCACGACTGCACGTCCATGTCGCGCAGGGAAATCTTGAACGTCTGCCCGACAAATCCATCATACTCCGCATCGTCGATGTCAAAATCCTCGTTTTCCGCCTGCGGAAGATCATCGACATCGAAATCCGCCTGCCCATTCGCCTCAAACCACGCAATCTGCCCGAGCGCATTGTCGACAGCGGCCTTGACACGGTCGAGCGTCATGCGGAACGAATGGACGGAACTCTCGAGCCGTTTCATGAGATTCACGCCCATGAGCTTGCGGATGCCTTCCTCGCGTCCTTCTACGGAAATATTCTTGCCCTGCATTTCGGCAAGAGTTTCATATTTCGCACGGCGGCTCGCCAGCAGGAAATGAGACGGCGCGTAGACAGCGAGCGTCAATGCCCCGAGCTCGTCCGAAATCTCCTGATATGTGATGGCTGCGTCCTTCTTCGTGAAACGCGGCCGTAGCGAAAGTGGGCGCAGGCGGTGTGGGAAGCGTCCGATCTCGTCCATGTCGTAATACTTCTGGATGTGCTTGCGCGAGCGCGCGATCGTAACGCTGTCGAGCAGCTTGAAGAAGTCAAAGCTCAGACTGCGCAAGAGCCGTTCCGTCTTCCGCTCGGCGAACGGGAGCTCGCACCACTCGTTGTACGCCGTCTGTGCCTGACGGAAAATCTGGTCAATGCTCGTTTTTGTTTCGAGTTTTTCATCCAGTTCAGCTGCATCGCCCTCATAGGCGAGTGCCAGCTGGTTCTTGAGGTCAGAAAATTTATTGTTGACCGGCGTCGCAGATAGCATGAGAACTTTCGTGCGCACGCCGCCGCGCATGACTTTGCGCATGAGCTTCATATAGCGGTTTTCCCTGTCACCGTGCGCACTCGCCTCGCCGTTGCGGAAATTGTGCGATTCGTCGATGACAACGAGGTCGTAGTTCTGCCAGTTGATGCGCGCGAGATCGACGCCGTTCGACATGCCCTTTTCGCGCGACAAGTCCGTATGGAAGAGCACCGTATAATTCAGACGGTCATCCGCCACGGGATTGTTCTTGTAGTTGTCGCGGTACGTGTTCCAGTTTTCCGCAAGCTTCTTCGGGCAGAGCACGAGGATGGATTTGTTACGCTGCTGATAGTATTTGATGACCGCAAGCGCTGTGTACGTCTTGCCAAGACCGACGCTATCCGCGAGAATGCAGCCATTGTACTGCTCGAGCTTCTGAATGATGCCGAGCACTGCATCTTTTTGGAATTGGAAGAGCAAGTTCCAGATTTTGCTGGACTTGAAGCCATACGCCTCATTTGGCAAATCGTCTTCCGAAACGTTTTCGAGATAGTCTTTGAACAGGTTGTAGAGAATGACGAAATACAGGAACTCCGGTGCGTTTTCGTTATATGCATGGCTGATGTGTTCGATGAGAATGTCCGTAACATCCTGCACGGCCCCGGACGCGTCATTCCAATTGGAATTGAACATTTCAAAAACGTCGGCGACGTGAAAAAGAATCTCAAACGGTCGATCTGCAACAATTCCTTCTTCAGCGCGTCAAACGCATAGATAGAAAAGCAAGCCGCCGCCATCGAGAGGCGGCTCCCCTTGCCAATCGTCTTTTTCAAATCATCCCTGACAAGACGCGTGACATTGTCAAATTGATCCATAAGCATCCCTACTCAAAACGTTGATTGTCTTTGCAAATTTTTAGAGCGCTGCTCTCCTAAAAAGAGCAACGCTCCAAGATGTTCAGTTTCTTCCTGCTGCAAGCGCCCTTGCCACGCAGTCGAGAATGACATCCGCGAGCACGCGCTTGCTCATGAGCGGCGGCTGCGTCTGCGAGCCGTCGCGGCCGAGGATCGTCACGCAGTTCGTGTCAGCAGAAAAGCCCGCGTCTTTCCTGCTCACATCGTTCGCGACGATGAAGTCAAGATTCTTTTTCTTGAGCTTGCCCGCCGCATATTCGAGCACGCGCTCCGTCTCGGCCGCAAAGCCGACGAGCACCTGCTGCTTCTTCTTTTCGCCAAGCTCTTTCAAGATGTCGGGATTGCGCACGAGCTCTAAAAACAGGCTGCCGTCCTTCTTCTTGATTTTCTGCCCCGCGCGCTCCTTCGGGCGGTAGTCGGCGACGGCGGCCGCCTTGATGACGGCATCGGTGTCGGCGTACTCGCGGAGCACGGCATCGTGCATCTCCTGTGCTGTCAGCACATCGACGCGGCGTACGCCCGCCGGCGTCGCGAGACCGACGGGGCCAGCCACGAGCACGACATCCGCGCCGCGCTGCGCGGCCGCCTCGGCGACAGCGAAGCCCATCTTGCCCGTCGAGCGGTTGCCGAGATAGCGCACAGGATCGAGCGGCTCATGCGTGCCGCCCGCCGTCACGAGGACTTTGCGGCCGACGAGGTCGCGCTTCTGGCAGGCGGATGCATCCGCGCTGTTTTTTTGCGCCCCGCCGTCAAAGAACTGTTCGAGCACGGACACGAGCTCGACAGGTTCCGGCAGGCGCCCTGCCCCGCTCGTGCCGCAGGCGAGCTGTCCGCTCGCGGGCTCGATGACATGGAAGCCATGCGCGCGCAAACGTTCGAGATTTTCCTGCGTCATGGCGTTTTCGTACATCGCCGTATTCATGGCAGGCGCGACGAAAATCGGCGCCTTTGTGGCCAGCACGGTCGTCGTCAGCATGTCGTCTGCCATGCCGCAGGCCGCTTTCGCAAGAAAGTTCGCAGTTGCAGGTGCGACGAGCACGACGTCGGCAAGCTTTGCGAGCGCGATGTGCTCGACATGGTAGTGCGTGACTTTCGCCCACATGTCCGTGATGACGGGTTCGTCGCTCATCTCGCGGAACGTAAGTTCCGTCACGAAGTTCTGCGCACCGCGCGTCATGATGACGTGGACATGCGCGCCTTTCTTCCTGAGACGGCTCACGACTTCGACGGCCTTGTACGCCGCGATGCCGCCCGTCACGCCGAGGACGATATGCTTTCCCGCCAGGCTCGATGCTGCTTCCGCTGTTTCCATCTCCGCGCCCCCTCGGCAGCTCACTGCTCTTTCTTGATGACGTAGTTGATCTTGCCCTCGGCGATTTCCTCGAGCGCGTTCGTCACGTTCTTCGTCGACTGCAGCTCGTCGAGTGGCTCTGCGCCGTCGAGCAGCTGGCGCGCACGTTTGGCACCGCAGACCACGAGGGCGTAGCGGCTGTCGACCTTCGTCATCAGCGTGTCCGTCGACGGATTGACCATGCTCATAACCTGATTCTGCTTCTTCATTCTTTCTCCAGCTCCTCAAAAAGATGTTCATTGCCCTCGACGCGGCAGTGTTCCGCTGCGAGGATGGATTTGATGTCGCGCACGGCATTCTGTACCGTGTCATTCACGACGACATATTTGTATTTCCGGCCGATGCCGATTTCCTTCTTTGCGTTGCCCATGCGGCGCGCGAGACTTTCCTCCGTCTCCGAGCCGCGGCCGCGCAGGCGGCGCTCCAGTTCCTCGATGGAGGGCGGCAGGAGGAAGATGAACAGCCCATCCGGGCATTTCTTCATGACATTGAGCGCGCCCTGGATGTCGATCTCGAGCAGGATGTCCTGCCCTGCCGCACGGCGTTCCTCGATTTTTCCGAGAGGCGTGCCATAGTAGTTGCCGTAGACATTCGCGTACTCGAGAAAACCGCCTTCGGAAATGAGCTGCTCGAACCGTTCCTTTGACAAAAAGTAATAATTTACGCCGTCCTGCTCGCCTTCGCGCGGTGCGCGCGTCGTCGCCGAGATGGAATAGGCGAGTTCCGGCGTCGTCTCCAGGAGTTCATGGCAGACCGTGCCCTTGCCCGTGCCCGAAGGGCCTGAAACGACGATCAGCAGACCTTTCTTCATGCCTCTTCCTCCCTTTCCGCGTCCTGCGGCAGTTCCTGTGCCTCTTTCGCATCCCCGTCATCGCTGCCAATCATGCGGTGCGCGACGGTCTCCGGCTGCACGGCCGAGAGGATGACGTGGTCGCTGTCCGTGATGACGACAGCGCGCGTGCGGCGGCCATACGTCGCGTCGATGAGGCGCTGCGCATCGCGCGCTTCCTGGATGATACGCTTGATGGGCGCGGACTCCGGGCTCACGATGGCAATGATGCGGCTCGCCGACACGATGTTGCCGAAGCCGATGTTGATGAGTTTGATGTCCATAGTTCACCTCGCGACGTTCATTCGATATTCTGTACCTGCTCGCGCAGCTTCTCGATCTCACTTTTCATATCGACGACTGTCTGCGCGGCCTCGGCGCTCTGGCACTTCGAACCGATCGTGTTCGCTTCGCGGTTCATCTCCTGGATCAGGAAATCGAGCTTGCGACCGACCGGAGCGTCCGCTCCCTCGATGATGGCACGGAACTGCGCGAAATGGCTTTCGAGCCGCACGACCTCTTCCGTGAAATTCACCTTGTCAGCATAGAGCGCCGTTTCCTCGATGATACGCGTCTCGTCGATGTCCTCGGCCGACAGCAGTTCTTCCATCGTCGCCTGCAGCCGCTCGCGGTAATGCGCGACGATGTCCGGCGCGAGCGCCCGGAGCTTTTCGACAAATTGGGAAAGCGTCCCGATGCGGCGCAGGAAATCCTGCTCGAGGTTGCTGCCCTCAGTCTGCCGCATCGTGTCGAGCGCCGTGAGCGCCTGCGTCAGCGCCTGCACGAGCACAGGCTCGCCGCCCTCGAACGACGCTGTTTCCTCGACCGTCAGCACGTCGGGATACGAAGCAATCACCGCAACATCATCGGGCCGCGCGACACGCAGCAGGTCGCTCATCTCGTTGAGCGCCTGATGGTATGCCATCGCAAGCTTGTGGTCAACGCGGATATTCACGCGTCCCTCGCGCAGATCTTCGACCGTCACGAAGAGGTCGAGCTTGCCACGCGCGACATGCTTCTTGATGACGTCGCGCATCGCGGCTTCCTCGGCATTCAAAAGGCGCGGCGTATGGAACGCGATGTCGAGAAAGCGCTGGTTGACCGTCTTGACCTCGATGCGGATCTTCCAGTCCGCGCTTTCCGCCGCGCCCTCGCCATAGCCTGTCATGCTCTTGAGCATTCTGCGACCTCCTCAGGCTTCGACTTCGCCCGCGAAGACCTGCACGGCGGGGCCCGTCATATAGATATGGTTGTCCTTCTCGCTCCATTCGATGTCGAGCTTGCCGCCGTCAAGCGTGATTTCCGCACGGCGGTCGGTCTTGCCATTCAGCACGGCCGCCGTCAGCGTCGCGCAAGCGCCCGTACCGCACGCCAGCGTGATGGCCGCACCGCGCTCCCAGACGCGCATGCGCATGTGCTGACGATCGAGCACCTGCACGAACTCTGTATTCGTCTTTTTCGGATAGCGCTCCTGCACCTCGAAAATCGGGCCGACTTCCTCGATCGGCGTCGTCTTGATGTCATCGACGAAGACGACGCAGTGCGGGTTGCCCATCGAGACGCCCGTGATGTTCCACTTGCGGCCAGCGACTTCGACCGGCTCATTCACGACGCGGCGATTGCCATAGCCTGCCATCGGAATCTTGTCTGCCTCGAGCACCGGCTCGCCCATATCGACACGCACGCCCGTCACGACGCCGTCCTTCTCGACGATTTCCGGCACGAGGATGCCCGCGCCCGTCTCGACCGTGAATTTCTTCTTGTCCGTGATATGATTGTCATAGAGATAGCGCGCAAAGCAGCGGATGCCGTTGCCGCACATCTCCGCCTCACTGCTGTCCGCATTGAAAATGCGCATGCGAAAATCCGCCTTGTCCGAATCCAGGATGACGAGCACGCCGTCACCGCCGACGCCGAAGTGGCGGTCGCAAGATTTCTTTGCAAATGCGCCGTAATCCGCGAGTTCGTTCTCCCGGCAGTCAATCAGCAGGAAATCATTTCCACACCCCTGCCATTTCGTGAATTTCATATCCGATATGCCTCCCTGAGGAAATTGCAAAATCTCAATCTATCACTTCATTTTACTTGTTTTCGCCGCCGCTTGCAAGTATTCATGCGATGATGGTATACTTTTGCCGAAAGAAGATATTTTTTGCAAGAAAAACACGAAAGATACAGGTGACTTCCCATGAGCAGTTTCGACGGCTTTTCCATGCACGCGCTGACGCGCGAGCTCGACCGTGCGCTGTCCGGCGGACGCATCGACAAGATCACGCAGCCGAACAAGCAGACCATCATCCTTTCCGTCCGCCAGCCCGGGCGAAACTTCCTCCTCCACATCACGACGAATCCGGCGAACCCCGCCGCGCACCTGCTCGCAAAGCCGCTCGAGAACCCGCCGGAGCCGCCGGTCTTCTGCATGGTGCTCCGAAAGCAGATCGAGACGGGCCGCATCGCCTCCATCCGCCAGCACGGCCTCGACCGCCTGCTGCTCATGGACATCGACACCATCGGCGCCGGCGGCGTCATCGCGACGAAGACGCTCGTGCTCGAGCTCATGGGAAAATACAGCAACATCATCCTCGTCGAGAACGGCACGATCATCGACGCCATCCGGAAAATCGGCGCGAACAACAGCCGCGTACGCACTGTGCTGCCCGGCGACGCCTATGAGCTGCCGCCTACGCAGGACAAGCTCGACCTCTTCCAAGCACCGATGGCAGACATCCTCGCGCGCATCCAGTCGTTCCACGAGATGAAGCTCCAGAAAGCAATTCTTGCAACCTGCCTCGGCTTCGGCCCAGTCTCAGCAAAAGAAGCCTGCGCGCGCGCCCACCTGCCGATGAACATGTTTACGGTCGATCTCACGAAGAACGACCTCGACGCCCTCGCCCGCGCCCTCATCGAACTGCGCAACGCCGTCGACGCCGAAGTCTCGGAGCCCGTCATCGTGACCGACGAGCACAAGAAGCTCCTTGCGCTCGCCGCCTTTCCGCTCCATTACCTCAAAGACGGCACGACGACGAAATACGACAGCCTCTCCGCCATGCTCGACGCCGCCGACAAGCTCACGGGCAGCTACGTACTGCCGGACAAAGACCGCTTTCGCAAGCTTGTCAAGAACGAAAAGAACCGCGCCATCGGCAAACTGCAAAAGCTCGACGACGAAATCGCGGCTGCCGAGAACGCTGACGAATGGAAACGCTATGGCGACAACCTCATGACGTACCAGTACGAATTCCGCGACCACGTTGACAAGGAAATCACCGTGCCCGACATCTACAGCGAGACAGGCGAGACCATCACGATCCCGCTCGACCAGCGCGAGACCATCGTCGGCAACATGCAGCTCTGCTATAAGAAATACGACAAGCTCAAACGTGCGCAGTCGCTTCTCGTAGAACAGCGAAAGGAATGCGAAGACAACATCGCCTACCTTGAAACCATCGAGGCCGGCCTCTTCGCCTCGAAGAGCCTCGCGGAAATCAACGAAATCCAGGGCGAGCTCATCGCAAGCGGCTACCTGCGTGAGAAGCCGAAGAAAAAGAACAACGACAAGCCCGCGAAGCCGTTCCATTTCACGGCGCCCGATGGCACGCCCATCCTCGTCGGCAAGAACAACTACCAGAACGACAAGCTCACGACGAAGGTCGCGGGCCGCATGGATACCTGGTTCCACACAAAGAACATCCCGGGCTCCCACGTCATTGTGCGCAATGACGGCACCGACCTCTCGAAAGAGACGATGGAGCTCGCCGCCATGCTCGCCGCCCATTTCTCGAAAGCGCAGGAAGGCTCGAACACGCCCGTCGACTACACGCAGATCCGCTACGTCAAGAAGCCGTCCGGCTCGAAGCCCGGCTTCGTCATCTTCACGAACCAGACGACCGTCTACGTCACGCCCGACGAAGAAAAGCTCGCCCCCGTGCTCGCAGCGGACAAGAACGCATGATGTATCAATTATTCAGCTTCCTCCCGCTTTGATGAAACATCCGTCAAACCACCGGACAATCCATTGTATTCCAGCTTGCGGAATGGTATCTTATAGTCAACCCCACATGAGATGTTGAACACATCTTTCCCCCAATTTAACAACCTCCTGAAAGAGACAGCCTTCCCCCAAAATGGCCGTCTCTTTTCTTTTGCGCAAATTTCGGAAATGAAAAAGCTCCCCCGAAGGGGAGCAATGCTCAAAACCCGATTTCCAATTTTCCATTCATGCTCCAGCCGTTATAATCGAGCAGGTACTGCTCGCCCATGATGTCGAAATTCGTGTGCTGGTTGAGCTTTCCACGATAACCGAGCTTCAGATAGAGAATCTGTTCGTCATTGTCAAGCGATGGGAGCGCGATATCGTTGATGGACGAATCAAAGGGATTGCCGTGGCTGCGGCTGTAGGCGATGCCGCCGAACATGCCGCCCTTGTACGCATAGTCAACGCCGACCTTCACGCCAAATTTGTTCTGATCCCGCGTTGCAAGTACGTTGCCGCACCAGATCATATCCTCATTCTGGGTCTTGTTCGCGGAAAAGGCGATATAGGGATTGACCGTCCCATGCGGAATGGTCTTTTTCCATCCCAGAAGGAACATCGCACCGAGCGAGCGCGTGCCCCATTTGATGTTCTTTTCCCTGAAATCGCTGTCAAACTTCGATCCATAGACAAGATAATCTACATAATGGCCACCATCAAAGATGTGCGTTCCATAGATGCCGCCACCAAATGCATGGGCGAGATGGATATTTCCATTTGCCGTCGCTGTACTGTGGCTGTAAAAATCGAAGCTGCCTGCTGATGTGCTGACGAAGGCGCCGATATAATCCTTGTCCGAAAATTTCCGGTCACAGCCAAGCTGGTAATTCGTCAAAGCAGTATTTGTCTTGCCGCAGTAATCGTTCGTATTGATTTCCACCTCATTGTACCGAACGTCTGCCCAGATATGATCATTCACGAGCGCATCCTTGCCCTCGGGCTTGCCGCCCTGCACGGTCTTCGGTGGCGGGTTGCGCAACGTCTCCGTGCGACGGATGATGCTGGCTTCTGTTGCCTTTCCGATGAGCTCCGCTGCACGGCTTGCGCCGACTACGGGAGCGACGAGCGTACGGCCTGCATCGACAACCGCTTCCTTGAGTCCCTCTTCGTATCCACTTGCATGGTCAAGCGCGCTGAATCCCGTGCTCCCGCTCAAAATGCTCGAAATTGTGGAAATATTTTTCGTCGCAGATGTATTTTCTCCGACCTCTGTTTCCACTGCTTCGAAGTCCGCTGCCGTCAGGCTTGCGACTTTCGCCGCATAAGCTTCCGCCTTTTCCTCATAAGCATCTACCTGCCCGGCTACCTTGAGATCCGATGCCTTCGGGAGCGAATTGCTGAAGAGATCTCCCGACAGATGGGAAGCTCGCGTGTTTGCTGCAGCAAGTTCCTCCATGTCAATCGCTGTCGCCGCTGTCTGCATCTCCTGGCCGAGAGCGACGGCTTCCGCTTTCTTCGCCTTTGATGCTTCTGATGCCGTGACAGTTTCCGTCGTACCATTGATGGAAACCGTCGTGCCATAAGAAACATGGCTTCGGACCGTTGCAGCCTCGGCATCTGTCAGATTCGATCCATCCGCTTTCGTCACCGTCAGCGTTCCCGACGCATCGGATGCTTTCAGCGTCACATATGGATTCGATGCGAGGTTCGTGATCGTCGTGCCATCGAGCGTGATGGTCCCCGCCGCAAGCGAAGACTGCTTTGTTGCACTGAGCGTCGCCTTGGAAAGCGTGACCGTATCGGCTGCCACAGTACCAGACAGCGTCACGGACGTATTCGTGACAGCGAGAGAAGAAATGGCGCCCGACAAGGCATCGACTTTCATGCAGATTTCGACGTTGCAGACACCAGAGCTGAGTTATCAATATAGAGCGCAACGGTCTTTTTTGCATCCGCCTGGCCGAACAAGCTGGACAACTGCTCGGAAAGCGTCGTTCCGGTAACGGTAGGCTGGAAATTGCCGCTCAGCGCCCAGGTGGAAAACGCAAACGTGCCATCTCCATTGCTCCAGAGCGTCGCACCGGCAGAACTCGTTCCAGAAATGGCCGAGCCATTGAGTGTCACGTTCGTCCCAGAAGAAACATGCTTGAGCAAGTTCTCCTGCAACGCTGTCTTCGCGTCATCATTCAACGAATCATAATCATCCAGCGTGACGGAAACACTGCCGCCCTCTGTCAAAGACTCGATGGTCAGAGATTGCAGGTCCGTCGCAGAATTCATCTTCAAGCTGTCCGTCTTCAGCACGGTACCCTCATCTGCCGTGAGCTTCGTCTTGCTGTCCATCGTCACGGACTGAGAGGAAACGGTTCCCGATAATGTCACAGCTGCCCCGCTGACATCAAGACTCGCCGTCCCTGCTGAAATGTAAACGCCATTGTATTCAATGGAATCGGAGGATTTTGTACCTGACAGCTTCGTATCGCTGCTCGTCGTCAGTGAAACCTTGTCGGTATCGCCGCCCGTTCCCGTCAGATTGAGCGTGACGTCCTTCGACACGGTCACGCCATCCGATCCGACGGCGGTTCCCAGCGAAGTGATGGACGTATCCATCTTTTTCAAATCGCTCAGCTTGATGTCCGTCGAAATCGTCAGGGTGTTGCCATTGCTGTCCGTGCCGCCCGCCGCTTTGAGCAGGTTCGCGACGGCCTCGCTGACGGTATTTCCCGTCCAGGCATTCATATTTTCCAGCTGATTGCCCGCGCTGTCCTTGACCGTATACGTAACACCAGTGTCTTGGTCCGTACCCGACAGGCCATACGTTCCCCAGCTGTCAGCACTGTCTCCCCAGAAGCCCAGGCTCCGGGTGCTTTCCGCAGCATACGCTACAGGTGAGCCCGCCCATACGATGCCCCCGCACAGCGCGAGGGAAATGGCTGCCACGAGCTCCGTCCTTGTTGCATACATCATTTCTCTGTCCCCTCACTTTTATTTCTGTCCTTCTCCTTCGGTGCGTTCTTCCTTCTGATATGCTCGATCCTGTGCGATGACAAATGGCAGATAGATGGCCGTAGCGAGAAGGATGCCGGCCAACTGGACACAGGCGCCTCTCGCACCTGCCAGCAGGAAGCCGGAAATAACGGGCGGCATGCACCACGGCACCTGGATGGCCGAAAACGGCATCATGAAGCCCGACGCGATGGCTGCATACGTCAAAAGGAATACCGCCACCGGTGCCGCTGCAAATGGCACGAGAAAATACGGATTGCAGACAATCGGCGCACCAAAGATGATGGGCTCATTGATATTGAAGAGCGCAGGAATGCCGCCAAGCCCGAGAATCGAACGCAGCTGCTTCGAGCGCGCGCCGACAAAGACGGCGACGAGGAAGCCGAGGCCGAGGCCGCAGCCGCCCATCGTCGCATAGACGCCGATCTGCTGCGTCACGATATGGGCCATCGGATTCCCTGCGAGCTGTTCTCCCAGATCAAGGATCTGCTGATTCTGCAGGGCATTCGCCGTGAGCAGCGGATCCGTGAAAGCGCCGATGATGCCCGGCCCATGCATGCCACCCCAGAAGAGCAGCGGTGCAAGACCGAAGATGATCGCGCCGACAAGCGGCGTATCGACGAAGCGCTGCAAGGGAACCTGCACGAACGTGCCGAGAACATCAACCAGCCCGCCTGCGTCAAAGGCATTGATTCCTGCGGAAACGAGCGAGGCGACGAGCAAAACAACGGTACCGGGCACGAGGGCGCGAAACGTCCCTTTGACACCGTCCGGCACCGCCTCCGGCACACGGATGGGCAGCGGATGCTGCTGGAAGAACCGATAGCTCCAGCCTGCAGCATACCCGGCGGCAAGCGCTCCGAAAATACCATCGACGCCGAGATACCGCAACGGCACTGCGTCAGCCCCCAGCCGCACCAGAGAGCGATTCCCCGCTCCACGGAACGAGCGTGAGGAAAGCCGCGGCACCGAGAAGCCCCGGCGTCAGGACATCCTCCTCGCCCGCTTCTTTTGCGTATGCATGCGCCGCGCCAAACGCGACCGTCAAAGAAAAGAAGCGGTAGACAGCCTGCGCTCCTTTGTCAAGCGGTGCCTGCCACGCAGGGCCGAACACGCCGCTCCAGAATTCTGCCCACCCTGGGAGTGGAAAATGCGCAAGCAGGAGCAGGAGGGACGCGGGGAGCACAAGCGTCCCCGCCATGCCGATTCCTCCGCGCACGACGCGCATCAAGCGCGTTTCCGAAAGCTTCGCGAGAAAGCTGAGTTTCTCTGTCAGCATCTCTCCAGTCATGATCCATCACCTTTTACTTCTTCTTATGTTCTTTTTCCGCATCCGCATAGCCATCCTTCACGGCCTGGAGGAGCTGCTTGTCGCCGACGGTGTTCGTCTTACGATTGACGAACGTGAAGGTATCTTCGTGTGGCGCACCGTTATCCCAGACGACGGGGACGCCGCCTGCTGTTTTGATGTCCTTCGTGACGTAGCGATACCAGTGCTCGCGATACGCCTGATTCTTTTTGTTCTGCTTCGTCTTATCAATCGCGCCGTATTCACCAATGAAGAACGGGATTCCTTTTGTCGCGAACGTATCGTGCAATTTCTTCATCGATGCGTCCGTGCTGTCTTCCGTGTGCCATGCAAGCGCCTTGTCGCCAGCCTTGACCGCTGCCTTGCCCCATGCCCAAACGCCCTTTTCCGGATCGGAATTGATTGTGAAATCATATGGATCGTAGTAATGCAGCGAGACCATCATGCGGTTCTGCGCCGTGTCTTTTGGCAATTTCCAGCCATTTGCAGGATCCGTCGTGATATTGATGTTCGTGTTATAGCCCGAGCAGATCAGCACGCGGTCGGGATTCTCGCCGCCTGCTGCACGCACCGTGTCGACAAAAATCTGGTTGTATGCATTGACATTGTTCATGACGCTGAGGTCTTTCGGCGCGTTCCAATTGCCGTGCTCGTGAATTTCGTTCATGCCCTCGAAGACGAGGTGCTGGTCGTAATCCTGGAAACGGTCGGCAATCTGCTCCCACATGCGGCGGAATTTCGCCTGAATCGCCGCCTGCTCCGCGCCCGTCTTGGTGCAGTCGAGCCATGTGCCGCCCGCCTCGTCGTCGCCGCCGTCGTGATGGATATTGATGACGACGTACATGTCATCATCGAGCGCATAGTCGACGACCTGCTGCACGCGGTCGAGATAGGCGCTGTCAATCGTATAGTCCGGTGCCGTTCCGACATGGCCGATATAGGTCACAGGGATGCGGACGGTCGTAAAGCCGGCAGCTTTTGCCGCATCGAGCAACCCCTTCGTGATGACAGGATTACCCCAGGCGGTTTCCTCCGACTTGCCGCCCGGATGATAGGCATCGAGGCTGTTGCCGAGATTCCAGCCGATGCCCATGGCGTCGGCAGTTTTCACAGCCGTCTGGTTCACGAGACGTTCCGCAGCACTGGCGACGCCTGCCGCGCCCATAGAGAGCGTCAGGGACAGAGCGAGTGCCAGGCCGAGAGCGCATTTCGTCATTTTCTTCTCAAACATCGTGTGTCCTCCTCGTCAGAGCACGGATCCATTCGATTGGATGACCTGGCGATACCAGTAGAAACTGTCTTTCTTGTAACGCTTCAGGCTGCCGCCTTCCTCTTCCTCGCGGTCGACATAGACAAGCCCGTAGCGTTTCTGATAGCCATTGAGCCAGCTCAGAAGATCCGTGAACGACCAGACGCAGTACGCGAGAATGTTGCAGCCCTGTTCCTGTGCCGTTTCAATCGCTTCGATATGCTCGCGCAGGTAGCCGATGCGATAGCTGTCATGCACTCTGCCATCCTCGAGCGTATCGAATGCACCGAGGCCGTTCTCGGAAATGACGAGCGGCAGATGGTAGCGGCTCGTGAGCACGCGGCATGCGTACGTCAGGCCGACCGGGTCGATGGCCCAATCCCAATCCGTTGTCCGGAGGTACGGGTTGGGCGGGTTCTTGTAAAGTCCCGGCACGCCCGTGACATCATCGCTGCCCTTTTCGCCCGAGTTGTTCATGTGGCCGAACTCTGTCGCGCCGTCGACAGGATTCGCCTCGCTGACATTCGAATGATAATAGTTGAAGCCGAGGAAGTCCAGCTGCTTCGACGCAGCTTTGAGGAGTGCACGGTCTTCGTCGCTGACGTCCGGCATGATGCCCTGCTTGCGATAATACGCTTCGCCAGCTTTCGGGTAATCGCCATAGCAGTAGACGTCGAGCCACCAATAATTCTCAAGCTCATTGTAATCCTGGCATGCCATGACATTCGCCGGATCGCAGTCAAACGCATAGCCCGGTCCATAGGCGAAGCTCACGCCGATTTTTCCGTCTGGCACGATGTCATGAAAGGCCAGGACTGCTTTTGCATGGCCGAGATTCACGTTGTGGTTTGCCTGCAGCCAGAGCGCCTTCTCATTGAATTTCCCGGGCGGATGCCATGCCGTGACATAGCCGAATTTCGTAAAGATGTTCTGTTCGTTGATTGTGATCCAGTGCTTCACGCGATCGCCGAAACGCTCGAACATGAGCTTGGCATAGGCCGCAAAATCATCGGCGCACTGCCGGCTTTCCCAGCCGCCATAGCGGTCCTGGAGCGCCTGCGGCAGATCCCAGTGATAAAGAGTGATCATCGGCGTGATGCCGTTTTTCAAGCACTCGTCAATGATATTGCTGTAGAATGCAATGCCTTTTTCATTCGGCACTCCGCTGCCCTCGGGCAGCACGCGCGGCCATGAGATGGAAAAGCGGTACGCTTTGAGTCCCATCTCCGCCATGAGCGCGATGTCTTCCTTCCAGCGGTGGTAATGATCGACAGCGATGTTGCCATTCGTTCCCTTGAACGTCTTGCCGGGGATGCGGACGAATTTGTCCCAGATGCTCCAGCCTTTGCCGTCCTCATCAAATGCGCCTTCAATCTGGTACGCAGCAGACGCTGCGCCCCAGAGGAAGCCGCCCTTCATATGGATTCCATTCATGGACATGCAACCTTTCTCATCTGATATGGTTCCTGTGATTGTGCCGGATAACATCATGCCTCTGCTGCCAGATGGCGGTCCTGCAGTTCGAGGCGGATTTTTTCTTCCAAGCGCTCATAGCGGCGATAGAAGGCCAGCGGGATGATCGCGAGGCCGAAAATCAGCGCCGGCAGCCAGACAAAGCAGAAGTCGATGGCAAACAGCGACTCCGCTGTCTGCACCTGGTTCGCGACATAGCCTGCATACGCCATGATGTAGCCCGGGATGGCCGCGCCGACGCCGCAGCCGACCTTGATGCAGAACGACGAGCCGACAGCGGTCAGGAAGCCCGCCGAACGGATGCCGTTCCTCCATTCGCCATAATCGACCGCCGCGCCGAGCATCGCAAATGGCAGAGAGCACGCAATCGCGTTGCCGAGGCAGACGACGATGAACATCGCGATGAAGACGGGGATGTTCGCGCCGGCGAAATACATGCCGATCTCGCCGATGACCGAAGCGATGAGGCCGCAGATCCAGACGTTGCATTTCATCATGTGACGGCAGAAAATCGGCAGCAGCACCATCATGACCATGCCGATGGTGCCGAGGCTGTTCATGACTGGGATGAGTTCCTTGTGGTCGAGATTGTACGTAAGATAGTAGATGGGGCTCACGTTGCGCGAAATCATCGCAATCCAGAAGCCAAGGTTCGCAACGACGATGATGACCCACGGCCAGTTGCCTTTCATGGCCTTGAAGCTGTCCTTGAGTGGGACGGATTTCTCCTTCTCCCCCTCGCCGCTGTCAACTTCCTTGACATTGGCAAACGCAAAGAACGTGAGGAGCACGAACGCCGTCGAGAAGATGAGCGCTGTCAGGAAGAAGCCGCGATGCGCGTCATCGCCGCCAATCAGACCGACGAGCGGCAGCGCCGTCGCATTCATGAGCAGCACGCCGATCTGGCCGCCGACCATGCGGAACGAGTTCAGTACGACACGTTCATCTGGCAGCTTCGACAGGAGCGGCAGGATGGCCGTGATCGGCGTGTTGAGTCCCATGAAGAGCACGTTGTAGATGACATAGAGCACGCTGATGTAGATGATCATGTTCTCCATCGAAAAGCCTGGATCATAAAAGATCAGCGAGCAGACAACGGCGAACGGGATGGCGAGCCAGAGAAACCACGGACGGCATTTGCCGAACCGCGAATGCGTATGGTCAATGATCATGCCCCAGACCGGCGCGTCGACAAAGTCGACAAAACGGGTCAGCAGCATGAGCGTCGCCACGGAGAACACGGCGATGCCAGCGACATCCGTCAGGTAATACATGAGATACGATGAGACGAAGCACGTCAGCTGTCCCGCTGTATCGAACAGGCCGTAGCTGATGCGCGAGCGGAGCGGCAGTCGTTCCGTCTTCTGCAAAGGCTCTGTTTCTGCCACTGCAGCTGTTTCATTTTCCATGATGAAAATGCCTCCTTGTCATGCGCCATCATGCACGTGAAAATGTGAGCGTCTTCGTGCCCGCAGGGACATGATAACGTTTGCCGTCGGGATCAGCATCTCCGCGCTCGAGCTCATACTCTGGCGGGAGCTCGAGCTCGGCATCTTCCGTGAGGCCGTCAAAGGACAGCGTGAGTTCCTTGTCTCCGGCATCAGCCGTGACGACAAGTTTTGATGTGCGGTCTTCGGAAAGCACTGCCGTTTCAGCATGGCCGCCGACCGTCATGCTGGCAATCTTCAGCGTGACGCCATCGAGATAATCATAGCTCGGATAATCGTCGGAAGCGCCGAGTGCCAAAATCGTATTCTCGCGAATATAAAGCGGCAGGCTCATGAAATCAAATGTCTCCGTATACCAGCGGCCGCCTTCTTTCCGCTCGCCCGTAAAGAAGTGCGTCCACATGCCTTCCGGCAGGTAGTACGTGCAGCGATTGTCCTCGGAAAGCACCGGCGCGACGAGCAGGGCGTTACCGAGCATATACTGGCGGTCAAGGAACGACGTCGTCGGATCCTCAGGAAACTCCAGCAGCATCGCGCGCATCATCGGAATCCCCTTTTCATGCGCCTGTTCGGCGACATTCCAGAGATACGGCATCAAGCGGCATTTCGTGCGGACAAAGTGGCGGAGCACATCGACGGCCTCCTGATCGTACGCCCACGGCACACGGTAAGACTGGCTGCCATGCAGGCGGCTGTGGCTCGAGAGCAAACCGAATGCGCACCAACGCTTGTAGACGCTCGCAGGCGACGTGTTCTCGAATCCGCCGATGTCATGGCTCCAGTAGCCGAACCCCGAGAGGCCGAGCGAAAGGCCGCCTCGGAGCGTCTCAGCCATAGAATCGAAATTGCCTTTGCAATCGCCGCCCCAGTGCACGGGGAACTTCTGCGAGCCAGCCGTCGCGCTGCGCGCGAAGAGGATGGCTTCACCCTCGCCCTTTTCTTCTTTGAGCACATCGAACACGACCTTGTTGTAAAGATACGCATAATAGTTGTGCATCGCGCCCGGATCGGCACCATTGTGCCAGCGGACATGTTCCGTCGGGATGCGTTCGCCGAAATCTGTCTTGAAGCAGTCGACGCCCATCGCGAGCAAGCGCTTCAGATGGCTTTGATACCATAAGACCGCCTCTGGATTCGTGAAATCGACGATTGCCATCGCCGGCTGCCAACGATCCCACTGCCAGACCGCGCTGCCATCCGCCGTCTCGAGGAAGTAATGCTTTTCCTTTCCCTCGGGGAACAGACGCGACATCTGGCTGATATACGGATTGATCCAGACGCAGACCTTGAGACCTTTTTCATGCAGGCGCTTCAGCAGGCCCTCGGGATCCGGGAACGTCTCACTGTCCCACTCGAAGTCCGTCCAATGCAGCCCCTTCATCCAGAAGCAATCGAAGTGGAAGACGGACAGCGGAATGTTGCGTTCTTTCATGCCATCGATGAAGCTCATCACCGTCTTCTCATCGTAATTCGTCGTGAACGACGTCGAGAGCCAGAGACCGAACGACCACGACGGCAGCTCTGGCGGACGCCCCGTGATGGCCGTGTAATTCGTCAGCACATCCTTGAGCGTATCCCCGCCGACGATATGATACGTGAGACATTCGCCTGGCACGGAGAACTGGACGGCCGATACTTTTTCTGACGCGACTTCGAGCTCGACGCGCTCCGGTTGCTCGATGAAGACGCCGTAGCCGCGGTTCGTCAAATAAAACGGCACATTCTTGTATGCCTGCTCCGAGCCCGTGCCGCCATCGCGATTCCAGAGATCGACGACCTGCCCGTTCTTCACGAACGGCGAGAAGCGCTCGCCGAGGCCATAGGCATATTCGCCAACGCCGAGGTGGAGTTCCTGGTAGACGTACGGTTGATGCGAAGCCTTGTCCACGGCATAGCCCGCGCCCTTGTCGCCGCTTCCTGTGAGATATCTGCCATCAAATGCGAAATCAAGATGCCACATGCCGTGCTTCGTCCCCGTCGCCGTCATACGGCCGCAGGTGATTTTGACATATTCGTCTGTCTCTGCCAGCATAACTTTTCCAGATGCTGATGCCGTTTCATAGCGCGGAAGCGTCTGATAGCTGCCGCGGTAATGCTCAATGCGGACGCCGAGCGTATTTTCGGCACGGGAAAAGAACGTATACGTAAAAATCGGCACATCGACCTGCGCGCCGCGCGTCGAGACATCGCGCGGTGCCACATAAACGCGCACGCCCTCATCGCATGGCTCCGCCGCAAAAAATGCGACAACATTCATGACGTCGAGGTGCTCCTGGATGAGCCAGTTTCCATTCGTGATCTTCATGGGTGAATCCCCTTTCTATTGCATAGATGATGTTTCCGTTCGTTTTATGGTTTCATTATAGAGAACTTCATGCGATATTTCGACCGTTTCAACGTGCTTTGTACGGGTGTTACGAGGATTCCAAGAGAAAAAAGAACAGCCTGGAACAATCGACCAGAACATGATATAAAAAACGCGCTCCCGCAGGAACGCGCCAGCGCATGATCCGTCATCAATTCGATACGGAATACGCCCGATGAAAAGCATTGTGCCGCTCCACCGCATCTTTGTAATGATGGGTGAGCAGGATGCCAAAAAGAAGGTCGATCATGTACTTCGCGCCGGAAAGGAAGACAAAGCTGCCAAGCTCATTGAAACGATCCGCCGCAGCGACGACGAGCGTCTCTTCGGCAAGATGCGCAAGCGTCGAATCCTTCTCAGCCGTGAGCAGGATGAATTTTGCCTTCCGTTTCTGGAGTTCATACGCAATCTCGACGAGGCGCTTGTTCTCTCCTGTGCGGCTGATGAGGAAGCCGATGCGTCCTTTTTCCGTCGCCATCGCCTGCATGTAGAGCGATGCTGCCGTATGATGCGTCGTCGAAAATTTTCCCGTCTGGAGGAAGGCATAGCTCGCGATGTCCGCGAGATGCTTGTTGTTTCCGATGGCGTAGAAATCGACGCAGGATGCTTGCTCGATGAGATGCACCGCGCGGACGAGCATGGCCGGATCTGTCAGATAGCGCGTCTCCTGGATTGTGTCCATCGAGAGACGCGTGACCTTGTCGATGACGGACGGTACCGTGTCACGGTTCGACATCGAGAGCGTGATGCCCTGCTCGACATCCGTCTGCATGGCCTCGGCGACGAAACGGACTTTGAAATCTGCATATCCCTTGAAGCCGAGCCGCTGGCAGAACCGCACGACAGATGCCGAGCTCGTATACGATTTTTCTGCAAGCTGCCGCGCTGAGAGTCCTGCGACATCATGATGATGCTCGAGAAGGAAGTCCACAATGGACTGCTCCGTATCCGAAAACCGCTCCTTGTGCAAGAGCTCCTGCAAGAGTTTCATGCTGCCGCCTCCTCAAAGCACACGCCCACGGGAAGCGATGACCGACTGATACCAGTAATAACTGTCCTTCGGGGTGCGTGCAAGGCTCCCCTGCATCGATTCATCCTGATCAACGTAGACGAGTCCATACCGCTTCTGGTAGCCATTGAGCCAGCTCAGAAGATCCGTAAACGTCCAGACGCAGTAACCGAGGATGTCGCAGCCCATGTCCACCGCCTCTTCTACAGCCGCGATATGCTGGCGCAGGAACTTCACGCGATAGCCATCATGAATCCTGCCATCCGATTCGACACTGTCAAAATGACCGAGGCCGTTCTCCGTGATGAAAATCGGCTTGCGGTAGCGGCTCGTGAGTTCGCGGCAGGCGAATTTGAGCCCAGTCGCATCAATCGTCCAATCCCAGTCCGTCGTGCGCAGATAGGGGTTCGGCGGATTCTTGTAGAGTCCCGGGAGGCCCGTCACGGCGTCCACGCCCTGCTCGCCCGTGACGTTCGGCGTACCGAACGGCTGCGCGCCATCCGGCGGATTGTACTCGCAGACATTCGAGTGATAGTAGTTCACGCCGATGAAATCCATCGCTTCCGCTGCTTCCCGAAAGAGCGCACGGTCTTCGTCTGGGATGTCCGGCATCCAGCCATTCATCCGCGCATAGTGTTCGCCCACCATCGGATAGTCGCCCATGCAGTAGACGTCAAGCCACCAATAGTTTTCGAGCTCGTCAAAATTCTGCCGTGCTTCCGCATTGCGCGGATCGCAGTCGAACGCATAGCCCGGCCCATACGCAAAACTCGCGCCGACCTTCGCGTCCGGCAGGAGCTCCTTCGCGAGCAGCACGGCTTTTGCGTGCGCGAGGAACAAGTGATGATTCACGCGGAAAAACGGAATCTTCTGATCGAACTTTGCGGGCGGATGCATCGCCGTGAGCCAGCCGAACTTCGTGAAGATATTTGCCTCATTGATCGTGATCCAGTACTTGACGCGTCCCTTGAAATGTTCAAAGAGCAGCTTTGCATACGCGAGGAAATCATCGATGCACTGCGGGTCCTCCCAGCCGCCATAGGCATCCTGCAACGCCTGCGGCAGATCCCAATGATAGAGCGTGATCATCGGCTCGATGCCGCGCGAAATGCAGCCATCGACCACCTTGTCATAAAATGCGAGTCCGGCCTCGTTCACGCGGCCGCGCCCCTCGGGCAGCACGCGCGGCCACGAGATAGAAAAATGATACAGCTTCAGCCCCATCTCCGCCATGAGATCGAGATCGCCTTCCCAGCGATGATAGAAATCAACACCGATCCGGCCGTCCGTATTGCCAAGCGTGCGCCCGGGCACGCTCGTGAACACATCCCAGACACTCGGCCCCTTGCCATCCTCAGAGGACGCGCCCTCCGACTGGTACGCCGTTGACGAGCACCCCCAGAGAAAGTTCTTGTCCATTTGTTTTCCTTCCAACGAAATGACCCCCTGCGATAAAAAAGCGAATGAAGCAAACACATTTCTGTCCCTGTCTCATTCGCTTTTGATGTTCATAAATCCTGCAAATTTAGAAAACCCAGTTCATTTGAGCTCTGAATTCGCGCGCAAAACCATGCGTATCAAGGTCGTGCGTCCACTGCCCATAATAGTTGAGCAGGAAACCCTTGTCAAACGTGTACTCGCCGCCGAGGCGGAGGCCTTTTTCGTTCTTATGCCAATCATCACTCGTACCGGCGTAGCTTGCAAGGCGCGGGTAATATTGGTAAAGCGCGAACAGCGACCACGAGCCCGGCTTGTCGCTGCTCGAGTTGCCGTACTGGTAACGGAAGCTGTACGCGAGGCGGCGATTCATCGAACCGCCGCCAGGGCAGGAACGATTCGGCAGTGCTGTGTTCTTGCCGTACGAGGCCTGCACCGTCGTCGAAACTTTGCGCGAGAGATGCGAGCCAGCGAAGAATCCGTAATAAAGCGCATGGCGCTGCGGATCCTGATAGAGCTCGACGTTGCCGCGCGTCAGATAATAAACGCCGAGACCGCCCCACGTACCATGACCCATCATGCCGTGGACGCGGTACGAGAGGACATCCGGGCGCGAGCGCTTCTCGTACATCGCGTCATCGCCCCATCGGCCATTGGCATCCAGGCCGGCGTATTCCTCTGTACCAGACAATAACTTATCCACACCTATGACTTGGCCATTTTTCGCATCATCGCTGTTGGCATCTACGACTTTTACCGTGTCACTCTGCACGACAACGACTTTCTGCCCTGCGCGAATCTGCGCGAGCGTCGAATAGCCTGTGGCACTATCCGTCAAATACCATGGCAGATTCGTCCGTGGCGTCGAATAGTCGAGGCTCTCCCATCCTGCATACGACGAACCAGTGGTATCTGCGCCAGCCTTGTGCGGATCATCAGCGGCGACGTGCCCGATGCTCAGCGTACTGCGCCAGCGGTTGCCCCACTGCACCTCGGCGCCGTCAATGCTATCGCTGAACACCATGCCGAGTCCGTTCGACGGATCGTAATGGCCGGCGCGAATGTCATAACCGTGCATATGACCGAGCAGATACATTGACTTCATGTTCAAATTCGCTGTTGTATCTTCGTGATGGAGGTTGCGGTAAAAGTCCGCTGAGCCGATGAACGACCAGTTGTCGTTCAGCTTATACGTATAGCCAAGGGATACATCAATGCCATTTTCCGACAAATGCGTCATGGTACGCTGGCGCCCCATCGATGCGCCGCTCGACTCATAATGATTCTGGCGGATGTATGCCCAGCCCTGCAGCGTGAGCCGGTCGAGTTTCTTGTAGATCTCAAGACGCGTATCCTGCTCCTCTTTCTTTTCCTGCGGCGGCTCTGGCACAAACTCGTCATCGACGCCAATGGCATGCAGCTCATACGCATAATCCTTGACAAGGCGATAGATGAGGTCGCGGTTATGCGCATTTGCGTTCTCACGCTGGGAAACGGCCTGTGCGATGTAGATTGCGAGGTCGTTGCGCGTGAGACGCTTCAGATTGTGATAGTCCTCGACCGTCATGCCCGTGACGAGCCCCTGCTGGATCAGGCTCTCCACCGCACCATACGACCAGTCTTTCTTCGGAACGTCGGCGTAAGGATTATGGCCGGCAGCGTTCGCTGTCCAGCACGACCCGAGCACGAGGCCGGCAGCCAGGAGGCCGGCGGCTCTTTTTTTCATAAACAGCACTCACTTTCCATATAGGATTTTGGAGCAGACAGCTTCATTTCTTGTGGATGTCCTGCGCGGCTTCCCGGATGCGCACAGAAAGTTCGGCATCTTTCAGTGCCTTGTCCATACACTTGCGCGCGAGATATGACGCCTCGCCGATGTTGCTCTGCTCATAATCATACGTGCGTGTCTCCGTGCGCGTGAAAATCTTGTTTCGCTTGCGGTCATATCCCGTCACACGAATGGCAGCAACGCTCGCCGTATACATGAGGCTCTGCGTCCGCGCCTGGTTGAGTGCAAGATAATCCTTCTGCTGCCATGCGAGAAGCTCCGGCTGGAGCACGAGATCGGCATCTACAACGATGGCGAGCGGCTTCAGCACGATAGCAGGATCATCGTTGCCCTCGACACGATTGAGGATTTCCCGATAAACATCCATGCTCTCATCTTTCGGGACGTAAGTGACAAAACTGCGCTGGCTTCCAGCCGCTGCATCAACCGACCGCCGGAACGCGGTATCGAGCTTGTCGCGGACACCATCTCCGAGCTGCACGCCATCCGCCATCTGAAGAGGCAGCACGGCAATGCGGACATCCTGCTTTCCTTCCGCCGACGCTGTCATCATGGAAAAAAGCAACACCAGGAAGAGAATGCTGCTGACGATGAAATTCTTTTTCTTCACACGAGTTCCTTCCTTCTTATCTTCCTGCCTTCTAACGAAATGTCCAGCCATCACTGTGCCTTCGGGAATGGATCCGTCTTCGGCAGCACGAGGCCGGACTGCGGATAGCTGAAATATGAGAGCGCAAATGCCGCCGCTGCAACATAGTCGATGGCGTACTCGTTCGTCGACCACGAAGCGCCATCATCGAGATATGCTTTCGCGCTCGGGATATTGCCAGATTCCAGATATGCCGTCTGCTTCGGATCGCCGCCTTTGTACTTGTTCGCGCCACCAACGACGACGCCGGGGATATAGACGCCCGTCGCCGACATGATGCGGTTGTGCGGATGAATGGGCGGATTGTCGCCGACGCCCGTAACAAAGCTTCGGTCGAGCGCGTTGCGGCCGAGGAGGTAATGCACCTGGTCGAGTGCGCACGATACATAGTCAGGATTCGGCGCGAACTCATTGGCGAGGAGCAACAGATTGCCGTTCGTCACGGCTACTTTCGTCGAAGCCCAGTAGAAATCCCAATCATGGAGCGAGCAGCGCAATCCGTCCTGCTTGATCTGCTGCACGATCTCGTCGGCGGACTGGATGAAAGCCGCCAGCACTTCCTTGCGGAATTCCGGATCGGCATGTTCCGACTTCAGATAGGCATACTGTGCAAGCGCCTGCGTATTGCCCCATCCATAGATGACCGTCTTTGTCGTCATCTGTTCGCGGCCGCGCCCTTTGAGATAATCCTCGTATTTCTTGTCGCCCGTCGTGCGGAAGAGCTCCGCTGCCAGCCAGGCGCGCTGATTTTCATCCGTATCCGTACTGTAATTGCCTGAGCCGTTGTCCTGCCCCTCATCACGGCGGAATTCCATCGTCGGATGCTTTTCAAGATAGTCCCAGGCAAGGAGCGCATCATCGAGCAGGCCGCCGGAATACGTCTCGGAAAACGGCTTGTAGACGCGCGAGGCCAACGCGAGCGTCGCGCCATACATCGCATCGTTGAACGTCCCTTCCCCGATGATATAGCGATCCTGCGTGTCATCACATGGGCGGACGGTTCCCGTCCAGAGAAGGCCTGCAACTTTGACGTATGTACTGCCGTCGAGACGCTGCATTTTGCGCATCCAGTTCAGTTCCCATTTCGCTTCAGCGAGTGCATCTGGCATGCCGGCCTCTCCTGTCACGCCTTCGGGAAACTGCATCTGCCCCTCGCCGAAATGGTCCGGGTGCGCTTCATACGCCATGAGCATCTGCGCAACCGTGATGGCGGCCGTCGGCACATATTTGCCATAGTCGCCAGCATCGTACCATCCACCGCTCATGTCGAGCTGATCGCCCTTCTTCGCGTTGTCATCCGTGAAATAGACGATGGCATGGCGATCCTGCGGATGCCCCTCCGGGACATCGAGCCCTGTCACGGGATCCTTGATTGGCACACCGCTGCGCATGAGCGTATACGAGCGCCAGACCTCGGCTGCCGGCAGAGCATAGACGTTGTCGCCAATCTCGAAATCATACGAAAGCCGGTCCCCCACGCGGAGCTTGTACGTGCCAGGCGTCTTGAAATCCGTAAAATCTGCGGTCTGGAGTTCCTCGCCAGCTTCTGCGTCGTGCTTCTGCTCGCTGAGCTTCCCTGTATAAACGCTTGCTCCCGTTGCCGCGTCAACGATGTCGAACGTCTCAGCGGGCGTGCTTCCTGTGCTGACGAAAGCTTCCTTCCTGAAATCCGTCAG
The DNA here is from genome assembly GCA_900315575.1 of uncultured Veillonellaceae bacterium. Taxonomy (GTDB): domain Bacteria; phylum Bacillota; class Negativicutes; order Selenomonadales; family Selenomonadaceae; genus Selenomonas_C. The sequence continues at coordinate 1,370 of OMZR01000020.1, read as the reverse complement.
ATAGCCAATCTGGTCGACGTGCATGCCCTCGCAGGACTTGTCATACGACGTATTCGGTGCTGTGCGCGGATTTGCTCCGACCGGGTTCGCAAGCTGCAGCAGCAGCAATGCGGACAGCGCAGCCACCCATTTCCTCTTCATGCAGATCCCCTCTTGATGTTCTTATTTCCTGACGCTCACACAAACTTCATTCGAGTTCAGAGCCTTTTCTTTGTTCGATGCCGTAATCGTGAGCTTCTTGCTGTCCTTGTCCAAACGGACCTTTTTCTTCATATCACATGACCCCCGCGATTCTCAAACAAAGATAGGCCAAAGGGATGGAAAACACCATGCTGTCGAACTTGTCCATGATCCCGCCGTGGGGCCCCAACAGGTTCGAAAAATCCTTGGCCCCGGCGGCCCGCTTCACCAGCGAAGCTGCCAGATCCCCCAGCTGCCCCCAGCTGGAGCATACGAGGCAAACGAGCATCCAGGCCCAGAGGGACAGGGGACAGCCGCCCCGGAACAGGGCCCAGCACAAAAGGCCCGTGGGCAGGGCCGCCACAGCGCCGGCCAGGCACCCCTCCCAGGTCTTGTGGGGGCTCACCGGGGTGGACAGGCGATGCTTGCCCCACTGCTTCCCCACGATCAGGGCCGCCGAGTCGCAGATCCAGGCCGTGAGCTGTCCCACGGCGAAGGGCCAGAGCCAGCGCTCCAGCTGGCTCATATAGAGCAGCAGCCCGAACAGGCTCCCCGGATACACCAGCACCGTCAGCGCCCGAAGGGCTTCCTGCCCGTGCCCCTCCCGGTAGGCGAGAGCGCCCAGGGCCAGGACGATTTGGGCGGCGGCGAAGAAGGCCACGGCGTACCAGAACGGCTTCCCATGGAAGAAGCTCAAGGTGCCGCAGGCCAGCACGAAGAGGAGGGGGAGGGCCCCGTAGGTCCAAGGCCCCTTCTTCGACAGGATGGCCCAGGTCTCCCCGGTGGCGGCGAGGCCGCAGAGGAGCAGGAAAAGGAGCCGGGGCACGGGCCCCCACAGGCAGCACAGCAGCGTCAGCGCCACCATGCCGATGGCGATGGGTACCCGACGTTTCACCATGACCGCTTCGCCTCTTTTCCTTCGGAAGATATGCACAGCCCCAGGGCCGCCGCCAGAATGCTCTCCACCACCTGATCCGCGGCTGCCAGGGCGGCGGGGGAGGCATCCCGGGGGACGATGAACCGGCCCGCATAGGGCCGCAGGGACAGGTCGTTGTCGTCGTTGCCGAAGGCCGCGATGGCCTCTTTAGGCACGTTCAGCTGCTTCGCCAAAAACTGAAGGGCGCTGCCCTTGCTGACGCCCCGGACGGTGATCTCCGTCATCCGGTTGGAGCCCGAGACGGTGAACCGAC
>OMZR01000175.1 GCA_900315575.1 uncultured Veillonellaceae bacterium | reverse complement strand
ACGTCATGACCGTGCCACCGAGATCATTCATGAGGTGCGCCGCACGCAGGATGTTTTCTGACTGGCCAGAACTCGAGATCGCGACGAGCACGTCGCCCTTGCCTGCCGCCATCGCAAGCTGACGGGAGAAGACTTCATCGTAGCCATAGTCATTTGCGAGGCACGTCAGCGTGGCCGGGTCGTGCATGCTGTGCGTCGAAAGGCGGCCGTTTTTCAGAAAGTCTGTGTTCATGTGCATGGAGATGCCGGCGCTGCCCCCATTACCAATGAAGAAGAGTTTCTGTGTCGTACCATGCAACGCATAGAAGCGATCGACGATCTGCTGCAGGAATGAAGTATAATCCCGTGCTTCACCATCGATATCACAAGTGGCATCTGTCAGGCAAGCCAGCAGTTCTTTCAGATATGCATTCGAAATCGGTTGTTTCATCTCCGTGCCTCATACCTTTCCCTGTTTTTTTGCAACACAAAAACACGCCATCCCGGCCGTCCGAAATGGCGTGTTCGATATTCGATTTTAAGTGAGAATTCAGCTGTGAAAAAGTCGATGTTACGCATATACTCTCACCTCATGAACGATCCTCATTGATAAGAGTATCATACCATGCGTTTTGAAAAATAGCAACGACATCTGCTGAAAAAGCATTCCGATCTGTTCCACCACATCTCTCGCAGCCTATCTGGCATGAAAATATGATTTATTTCAAAAATAATCTAAGGCCAGATACGTTTTCTGAACTTAGATTATTTATCAAGATTGGATATTTCACTGCTCATCAACCGAAGGGAGCGATTTGAATGGCAGAAAACAGTGCCAAGGATCAGTATGAACTCAACAAGCAGCTCGCGCAGATGCTGAAGGGCGGCGTCATCATGGACGTCACGACGCCGGAGCAGGCGAAGATTGCCGAGGCGGCCGGTGCCTGCGCCGTCATGGCGCTGGAACGTATCCCGGCCGATATCCGCGCAGCAGGCGGTGTCTCGCGCATGAGCGACCCGGCGATGATCGAGGGCATCCAGAAGGCCGTTTCGATTCCTGTCATGGCGAAATGCCGCATCGGCCATTTTGTCGAGGCGCAAGTCCTGCAGGCCATCGAGATTGACTACATTGATGAGAGCGAAGTGCTGACGCCTGCTGACGACATTTACCACATCGACAAGACGAAGTTCCGCGTGCCGTTCGTCTGCGGCGCACGCGATCTCGGCGAGGCCCTGCGCCGTATTGCAGAAGGTGCCTCGATGATCCGCACGAAAGGTGAGCCGGGCACGGGCGATGTCGTGCAGGCCGTCCACCACATGCGCAAGATCCAGCAGGAAATCGCGCGTGTCGCAAGCCTGCGCGAAGACGAGCTCTTCGAGGCCGCGAAAGAGTTCCAGGTTCCTTATGCACTCGTGAAATCCGTCCACGACGAGAAACGCCTGCCCGTCGTCAACTTCGCAGCTGGCGGCGTCGCGACACCAGCCGATGCCGCGCTCATGATGCAGCTCGGCGCCGAGGGCGTTTTCGTCGGCTCGGGCATTTTCAAGTCCGGCAATCCTGCGAAACGCGCTGCTGCCATTGTCAAGGCCGTCACGAACTACACAGACGCGAGCCTCATCGCGCACCTCTCGGAAAACCTCGGCGAAGCCATGGTCGGCATCAATGCCGACGAAATCGCGACGCTGATGGCGGAGCGCGGCAAATGAGCAGCCGCGCGGCAGAAAAGCCGCAAATCGGCGTGCTCGCGCTCCAGGGCGCCTTCATCGAACATGAGGACATGCTGAAGCGTCTCGGTGCCGACTGCCATGAAATCCGCGAACGCGCCGACCTCGACGCCCCGATGGATGGCCTCGTCCTGCCCGGCGGCGAGAGCACGACACAGAAAAAGCTGCTCGCCGACCTCGGCCTCTATGACGAGCTCCATCGCCGCATCGCAGACGGCCTTCCCGTCCTCGCGACCTGCGCCGGCCTCATCCTGCTTGCCAAAGACGCGACGCAGGATGCTTGCCCCTATCCCGGCTTTGCCACGCTCCCCATCCGCGTCCGCCGCAACGCCTACGGCCGCCAGCTCGGCAGCTTCGTCACCACGCACGATCTCAAAGGCCTCGGCCCCATCTCCATGACCTTTATCCGCGCGCCGTACATCGAAGAGGCCTCGCCCGGCGTTGATGTTCTCGCCACGGTTGATGACCACATCGTTGCCGTGAAGTATCACCACCAGATCGGGCTGGCATTTCACCCCGAGCTAGGGAAAGATACGAGAATCCATCAAGTATTTCTGAAGATGGCAGAAGAATCTCCCCATTCAAGGCTCCCTCTTTGAGGGAGCTGGCGCCCGCAGGGCGACTGAAGGAGTAGTAGGGTACTCAAGACAAACAAAAATGCGACCGTCTGTAAAACATCTCACTTGAAATTTCAACCATGATGTTTTACAAACGGTCGTTTTTCATGTCAGTCTCCAGCACCCTACTACTCCTTCCACCGCTTCGCGGTCCCCCTCCCTCAAAGAGGGAGGCTGGAGTTTGAGGGCCTTCGCGGGCACACTATTATCTACGGGCGGAAACGGGGATGCAAAAGGAGTCCGTTAAGGAATCGTCCGTGGACTCCGTTGCATCCCCGTTTCCGCCTGCGAGCACCGTCCTATCTTCGCGACCGCACCCTTACTCTTCTTTTTCTTTCTCGATTTTCTCCAGCATCTCTTTCGCGAGCGCATCCGCCTTTTCTTTTTCTGCGCCTGTCATTGCCTTCACAGCCTCTCCGATCCGGACATCCGGCCCTTTGATGTGGCCGGTCAGCCAATGCGCGAGGAAGTCGAGCACTTCGAGGATATGCGCCTGCTGGTTCTCGTCGATCTTGTCGAGATCGATGCTGTCGAGCTTTGCGATGAACGTAAGGTGTTGATGTTTCTCGCTCCAGATGTACTGAAAATGGATGCCCTTCATGAACTCTTCTTCATCGGCAAAATGCGTCTTCGTATAGTCCCGAAGTTCCGCGAGCACATCGACGATACGGTCATACTTGTCCGTCACGAGCTCGTCATACAGGAGGTCGTACGTCTGATTCGCGAGCTCGAACAGGCGCGCATGCTGCTTATCAATGAACTCGATTCCCGTCAGGAAATCGTCCGTGAATTCATATTTCATTTGCCCCACACCCCTTCTTGTTTTCCTTTATTGTAGGACATTTTCCCGGAATTGTCCAGCGTACACAAGACGCAAAAAGCCACTGCAGCAGTCCTGCCGCAGTGGCCCAAAAAGCTTTGTTTACTTTTCGATTTTAGGTCTCTCTTGACGTGTCCACAGTTGTGGCACATTTTCGAACTCGGATAGAATCTATCCACGATACGGAGCTCGATGCCGCGCTCATGGCATTTTGCCGTGAGCTTCGTGCGAAATTCGTAGAATTTGCATGCTGCAACAGCTTTCGCCAGATGCTTGTTCTTCATCATGCCGCTCACGTTCAAGTCTTCGATGGTGATGAAGCTTGGTTCTCGCTTCAGGATGGCATAGATGACCTGGTTCGTGTAGTTCGTGCGGATGGAGAACAGCCTGTGGTGCAACTTCAAACGATCGGCTTTCTGCGAGATAACGCCGCTTTTCACAATCGCTCCTGCTGGCAGGTAGCCGAATTCTTTTAACCGCACCTTGCCGATGGTCGGAATCTGGATGCGGTGGCGTTCGATTGTCCAGTCGCCCCTGTTGTTCTTCGGAAAATAAATGCTGACGGACTGGCGGTTTTTCTTCTTGAATTTTGGAAAGCCTGTTTTGCCGTGAAAGAATTTCTGAAACGCTGTTTCCGCATTCGTGATGACTTTCTTCCGTGCTTTGGAACCACATTCGTTGATCCATGTGAGTTCGTCCATATTTTTCAAATGGTGGTTCACGAATTTGTCGAAGTCCATCGCCGTGAGGAAATGCTTCTGATGCCCGTCGAGACAGCCGCGCTGATACAGGTGATACAGGCGCTTGTTCCGCGCGATGTACTCGTTGTAAAGCCATCGGCAAATGCCAATGGAGCGGCAAATTTTGCCACGCTGCTCCGTCGTCAGAAGAATCTCCGTCTTGTAACTCTTTAACATCCGGATATCCCCCTCAACTACTAGAGATTTACAAGTTAACAGTTTCCCGTTGTATACCAAAGGTTCATTTCGCAGCGCGTGCGGCGGCACGGGCTTTTTTCCACTGCCAGACACAGCGCATGCCTTTGTGCATTTCGGGCAGCACAAAGCAGCGGCAGCACGAAACGCAGGTCGATTTTTCGCCGCCTGCCAGCACTTTCGTGACGAAGTCCGGCTCGGCAATCAGCGAACGCGAGAGCGAGACCATCTCGAAGCCATGCGCGAGCACCGTCTCCATGTCGGAAAGCGAGCGCACGCCGCCGACGAGGCTCATGGCCTGCTCCGGGACGGCAGACTTCAGCGCCGTGCCCTCTTCGAGGTAGTAGAGCGTCGCGTCCTTTGGCTGGTTGATGAAATCGACGCCCGAGAGCTCGACGAGGGAGGCTCCGAGTCTGTGGAGTTCCCGCAGCATGTAGACCATGGCATCGTGATAGCCTGCATGGTCTTCGTGCTTCGTATCGAGGTTGATCTTGACGAGCACGGGGAAATCATCGCCGCATTTTTCGTGGATGCCCTCGATGATTTCGCGCACGATACGAAAGCGGTTTTCGGCACTGCCGCCATAATCATCCGTGCGTTCATTGAACGTCGGATCGAGGAAGCGCGAAAGCAGGTACGAGTGCG
>OMZR01000050.1 GCA_900315575.1 uncultured Veillonellaceae bacterium | reverse complement strand
CATGATAATTCCTGATTAAGGAGGAGTCCGCATAAACAATTTTACATTATAGACACATCAGAGTTATGAACCTGTGCCGCAATGGAATCGATTATCTTGAGGATAACCAAGCACCTGATAAATCCGCGGCACAGTAAATCTTTATCGTAAGAGGGCAGAGTCAATCAATCATACAGGCTTGCTTGCGGAATTAAGACGAAACAAATTGGCAAAGTTTGATAATACGTGAAATAATTAAAGCAAAAAGGAAGGTTTCTGCCCTTCCTTTTTCATCATTATCACGGCCCTGTCATTCAATATCCTGTTTCAGCATCGAGAAGTGATTTTTTCTGTAATCTATCAGCCCGTCTGCTTTCATCTTTCCAAGTTCCTTTGAAAGCGCAGTGCGTTCAACATTGAGGTAATCCGCCATCTGCTGCCGGTCAAATGGTATGTCGAATTCGCGGACTCCTGTTTTTATAGACACTGAGTTCAGGTAAGACATCACGCGCCCGCGCACGGTTTTTGCAGAAATATTATGCAAGAACATAGACGTTTCGCGTTCAACCGGGGAAAGCGGAAGCATAGCCAGAACAGAAATAAAGGAGGGCATAGAGAATGGAAGATGAAAAGCGTGTCGTGATAGTCATTCCTGTCTATCGCTATCCTGTCGCTTATGAAAGCATTTCTTTGACGCAATGCGTGAAGGTGTTGGGTAGATATCCTATCGTACTGGTAACGCCGGAATCGATGGATATTCATCCATTTTTGTCGATGGGCGCCTTTGGCGTCGAGCGGTTTGCCGATTATTATTTTGAAAGTACGAATCACTACAGCGAATTATTGCTGTCAGAGGCGTTTTATCGGCGATTTCAATCTTATGAGTATCTTTTCATTTATCAACCGGACGCATTTGTCTTTTCAGATCGCCTGATGGAGTTCTGCCGGATGGGGTATGACTATATCGGAGCGCCCGTTCCTCGGTGGGCATGGCGAAAGCGAAAACAGCGCGTGGGGAATGGCGGCTGTTCTTTGCGGAAGGTGTCGTCGTGCCTGCGCATCTTGTCGGAGTTTCCGCCGAGAGACCATTCTGCAGAATCTGCGAAAGAAATGCGTTGGACACTGCCGGAAGATTTATATTTTGCAGAGTGCGCAGGGAATCCAAAGTTGGATTTCCATTCGCCAACCCTTCGCCAAGCGATGGAGTTCTGTGTGGATTTTGAAGTGTTCGGTTGCTATCAGAAATTACCACGATGGCTGCCGTTTGCCTGCCATGCGTGGCAGAAGAAGCTGGACGTATGGCAGGACATCATCGAATCGTTTGGGTATGTCGTTGGAACGGAAGGAACGTCAAAGAAAGATGACGCCTTCCAGCGAAACGTGTTGCGCGGATATGTGATGGAACGGCTCTGCCGCACACGTATCGATAATCCGTTGGCACGGAAATCCGTAAGAGATGCAATTGTTGCCCATGGGTCCATAGCTTTTTGGGGATACGGAAAAGAAGGTCGACGATGTAGATGTGCTTGAGAAGATTCCAGCGAATTTTCTGCTGATTGCAGAAAAAATGGAAATGCATACCTGACAATCAAGCATTCTGTGCAGGAACAGGGAGGATGATCTTGATGGAAAAAGGATTGCTGAGCATTCTTGTACCGGTTTTCCAAGTGGAACATTATCTGCGAGACTGCGTGGATTCTTTGCTGCGGCAATCCATTCCGTGTGAGATCTGGCTCGTTGATGATGGATCGACAGACAATTCTGGAGCGATCTGTGACGATTACGCAATGACAGACGAGCGCATACATGTGATTCACAAAGAAAATGGTGGATTGTCCTCTGCGCGTCTTGCGGGCATTCAGGCGGCGAATGGGGAATATCTGGCCTTCGTTGATAGTGATGACTGGGTGGATGATGACATGTTCGAATGTCTTCTGCGGCCATTGCTTCAAGATCCGCAGCTTGATAGTTCCATGGGCGGCTATGTGACGGAGACGGTGGATGGAGCGCAGCAGGCCATTCCGTTTATTCCGCAAGCATCCATTCTTTCTGCACGAGAAGCGGGGCATCGCATGTTTACCTCGCAAGGCTTTAATTGGTCGCTTTGGGGCAAGGTGTATCGATCATCGCTGTTTCAGGACGCAGAATTCCTTCAAAGATGGCCACGCAACTATGGTGAAGATACGTTTATCAATTATCATCTGCTCCAGCGAATGCAGAAGGTGGCATATGTGCCTATTCAAGGCTATCATTATCGCATCCGTCAAACAAGCATGACGCATCAGCCGTATCACTCTGGATGGATGGATTATTTTCGAATCTATGATGAAATCCTTGCAGATGCATCTGGATGGAATGTAGAGCTGATGGAAGATATCCGAAAAGTTGCCGGGGACTTCTGCATATCAAGGCGCATGCTGCTCTTGGAGGATGGCAGCTGTCTGCAGGATGCGGAAACGATGCGGAAGTATCTGCAGAAGTGGTTTCCAACGAGGGAGGCACTTTCAACACCGGCTTTGCGCTGGCAATGGGATTATGCAGCGATGATTTCCCCAGAGGCGTATCAGGCGCGGAAGAGACGCTGGGGAGAAGAACTCCGGCAGTTCGCGCGGAATGCATCTGAGCTCTATCTTTATGGAACGGGAATCTACGGAATAGCGTTTGCAAAATGGCTGGATGAACTTCACATCCGTTGGCATGGTGCGATCGAATCTGTTCCAAGAGAAAAACAGTTTCATGGAAAGCCGATTCTTTCACCAGATCAGATTGCTGGGCAAGATGCGGCCGTATTGCTTGCGATGAACGAACGACATACAAGAGAAGTCATGCCTGTTCTCGTGAAGGCAGGCATAACGAAAGTATTGGAAGGCTGGAAAATGATGTTCGGCGGACGTTCCTGAAGGGAGGCTATAATTGATGGGGTGCAAAGTGTCTGTGCTTGTGCCAGTCTGCAACGTAAAAGCGTATCTGCAAGAATGTCTTGACAGCCTTGCCGCGCAAACGCTGGCAGAAATCGAATTCATCTGCATCGATGATGGATCGACTGATGGATCGGAAAACATCTTAGAAGGCTATGCAAAGAATGATGGAAGGTTCCATGTCATCCACAAGGAGAATTCCGGTTATGGCGCATCGATGAATGTCGGACTGCGTGCCGCGAGAGGCGAGTATATCGGTATCGTAGAGCCGGATGATTTTGCGGATTCCGGGATGTTTGAGCAGCTGTTCGAAGTTGCGAAGGAACATCGTGCAGATGTTGTGAAATCGAATTTCTTTGAAGTGACGGAAAGACGTACAAAAAAACAAGAGATTTTAGGCGGGCATGTTTATGGACAAGGATTCTGCCCCTTGCAGGATGATCCGCAAATCGTCATGGTTCCGCCAAGTATCTGGAGCGGGATTTATCGAAAAGATTTCTTGATGGCACATAACATCTGGTTTCATGAAACGCCGGGCGCGTCTTTTCAAGATGTCTCGTTCTTCTTTTTAACGATGGCATATGCAGAAAAATGTGTTCTCGTGAAAGATGCATATCTGCATTATCGTATGGACAATCCAGGATCGTCTGTCCATACGAAAACGAAAGTGTACTGTATCATTGATGAATATGATGCAATCAAACAATTCCTGGCAGCGCATCAGGGAACACGCGAGCAGCAGATCTGGGCTGCGAAGATGTTTGAAATGCATTGTTATGCGAATGAGGGACGAATTGACCGGAGCAATCTTCTTCCTTTCTGGAGGCAGGCCATCCAACGGCTGCAAGCGGCACATGAGAGTGGGTGGTTTGATCATGAGATGATAGAGCATCCCGAAAAATGGATGTTCGAACGGATCAGCAGACTCCGGGAAAGAGATTTTATCCGTGAAGGATTTTTGGCATATTTGCGATCCATGCAGAACTGCTTTATCTATGGTGCAGGGGTGGTAGCAAATGGGGTGATGGAAAATCTGGAACGTCATGAGATTCCAGTAACAGGCTTCCTCGTCAGCCGCATGAAAGGAAATCCATCCAATGTGGGGAACGTCCCCGTCAATGCACTGCAGGATGCTTCCATCGATCGCAAGTATGACGTCGTCATCATTGCCGTGACACCGCGCAAGCCTGAGGTACAGCAGGAAATCTTCTTCACACTTGAGGAGGCTGGCTATCAAAACGTGATCGTATTGACAGAGGAACTGCAGCAGGCATTGGCGGGAGCATGAGGAAAACAAGGTGATGGCTTGATGAAACTTGAAAAGCATATCTGCGAAGATTGCGGCGCGGAGTTCGAAGCTGGAAAGAAAGCGCGCTTTTGTCCGGCGTGCCGGAGAAAGAGGAATTGCGAAAGCAGCCGCCGCTACATGGATCGGAAACGGAAGGAAAAAGCGCTGCAGCCCCCGCCTCCTACGAAACTTTCAATCCTCCGCAAGCAGCAGTCTGTCTTGAGGGCGAAAGAAAGCAGGCTGAAAAAAGTCAAGGTATTGAAACGGACAAAAAGGGTCATTTGCGAAGATTGCGGCAGGGAATTCGTCGCCAGTCCTGGGGCGCGGTACTGTCCGGAATGTCGAAAAAAGAGGATGCAGGCGAATACGATGGCAACGCGGCGCTGTGTTGTGTGCGGCAAGGAATTTGTCGGCGGGCCTCGATCGCTCTATTGCAAGGAATGCGGAATCCAAAGGCGTCATGAGCGATGGCGTCGCTATATGGAACGACGGAAGGCAGGAAAATCCATCGTGCTTGGTGAAACGATGAGAAAATGCGAAGCTTGCGGGAAGCCGTTTGTCATGATGTCATCCACGCAGAAGTATTGTCCGGAGTGCAGTTGGAATCGTTGAAGCTGCGAACGTCGTTGACGAAAATATGAAAAGAGTGCTGGATATGCGAATATCCAGCATTTTTTACAACATCGGGGCATTTTCCCTCTATTAAATTCCGTCCATCCGATATATAATGAAGGACGGCTCCATTTAGTAGCAGATAGTAACAATTTTGGGAGGACCACATAAATGAAGAAACTCAGCCAGCTCGCCGCGCTCGTCCCGGGCGCCGAGGTTGTCGGTGTTGATAAAGAAATCACGAGCATCCAGCACGATTCGCGCAAGGTCGAAAACGGCACGCTCTTCGTCGCGATTCCGGGCGTGCATGTCGATGGCCACAAATTCATCCCGCAGGCCGTGAAGTCGGGTGCTGTCGCCGTGCTGACGACGCGCAGGGACGCCGAGGTGCCGGAGGGCATCGCCAAGCTCGTCGTGCCGGAGCTGCAGAGCGCGCTCGACGCGATGGTGCCGTATTTCCATGATTATCCGGCGCGCTCGATGCGCGTCATCGGCATCACGGGCACGAATGGCAAGACGACGACGAGCTACCTCACGCGCGCCATCCTGCGCCATGCGGGCAAGAAGGTCGGCCTCATTGGCACGATTCAGATCATGATCGAGGACGAGGTGCTGCCCATCCACAACACGACGCCGGACGTTGTCGAGCTCCAGAACACGCTCGCGCTCATGAAGGCGAAGGGCATGGACTACGTCGTCATGGAGGTCTCGTCGCACGCGCTCGACCAGAATCGCGTCGCGGGCATCGAGTTCGACACGGCGGTCTTCACGAACCTCACGCAGGATCATCTCGATTACCACAAGACGATGGAAAACTACAAGCTCGCGAAAGCGAAGCTCTTTGAGCACGTCAGCGAGGCGGGCGCGAAGCAGGGCAAGATGGCCGTCGTCAACATCGACGACGCGGCAGGCCAGACGATGCTCGACCATGCGGCCTGCGATCATCTGACGTACGGCATCCATGCGGAGGGTGCCGACTTGCGCGCGACGGACATCGACGTGCGGGCGGACGGCGCGCATTTCACGCTGAATCATAGCTCGTTTGGCAAAATGCAGCTCGCGCTCCACATCACGGGCATCTTCAATGTCTACAACGTCATGAGCGCCGTCGGTGCGGCACTGGCCGAGCACATCGCGCCCGAGCATATCCGCGCCGTGCTCGAAAGCTTCACGGCCGTGCCGGGCCGTTTTGAGCTCGTCAAGGGCGGGCAGGATTTCGCGGTCATCGTCGACTACGCGCATACGCCGGACGGCGTCGAGAACGTGCTGAAGACGGCGCGCGAAATCGCGAAGCGCAAGATCATCGCGGTCTTCGGCTGCGGCGGCGACCGCGACCGCACGAAACGCCCGATCATGGGACGCCTCGCAGCCGAGCTCGCCGACATCGTCATCGCGACGAGCGACAACCCGCGTTCCGAAGACCCGAATGCCATCCTCGCTGAGGTCGAGGCCGGTGTGAAGGAGAAAATCGGCTCCAAGCATCACGAGCTCATTCCCGACCGCCACGAGGCCATTTTCCGTGCCATCGAGCTCGCCGAGACGGATGACATCGTCGTCATCCTCGGCAAGGGCCATGAGGACTACCAGATTCTGAAGGACAAGACGATTCATTTCGACGACCGCGAGCAGGCGCGCGCGGCGATTGCGAAGAAGCTCGGAAAGGAGAACGCCTAAATGCCATCCTTTGAAGTTCGGGATTTCCTTGTCGCAACCAAGGCGAAAGCCGCTCATGCCGAGCCGGAAATCCGCGCGTTCACGGACATCGTCACGGATACGCGAAAAATCAGCGAAGGCGTGCTCTTCATCGCGCTGAAGGGCGAGCGCTTCAATGGCGAGGATTTCGCGGCCGAGGCCGTGGAAAAAGGCGCGAAGGGCGTCGTTGTCAGCACGGAGTGCCCTGCGGAAAAGTACGATAAAATCGCGGGCGCGGACGTTTTCACCGTCCCCGATACGCTCCATGCCTATCAGCAGCTCGCGCATGCCTGGCGCGAAAAATTCGATATCCCCGTCGTTGCCATCACGGGCTCGAACGGCAAGACGACGACGAAAGACCTGACGGCGGCGGTGCTGTCCGCACGCGGTCCCGTGCTCAAGACGCAGGCGAATTTCAACAATGAAATCGGCCTGCCGATGACGCTCCTCGGCCTCAATGACACGCATACGGCGGCCGTCGTCGAAATCGGCATGCGCGGCTTTCACCAGATCGAGGCGATGGCGCCGATTGCCGCGCCGTCCATCGGCATCGTCACGAATGTCGGCGAGACGCACATGGAGCTCCTCGGCTCGCTTGAAAACATCGCGAAGGCGAAGAGCGAGCTCGTCGAGGCCATCCCCGAGGGCGGCACGGTCATCCTCAACGCCGACAATGAATATGTCGCGCGCATGCGCACGAAAGCGAAAAAGGGCGTGCGCGTGCTGACGTTCGGCCTCGACCATCCGGCGAATGTCAAGGGCGGCAATGTCCGGACGGACGGAAATGAGACGACGTTCGACGTGACGTATGCAGGCGAGACGCATGCATACACGGTGGCCATGGTCGGCCGCCACAATGTCGAGAACGCGCTCGCCGCGATTGCCTGCGGTTTCGCGATGGGCGAGACGCCGACGGAAATCGCGGATGGTCTCACGCACCTCGAAGCGACGAAGATGCGCTTCGAAGTCGAGGACGTCAAGGGCTATCATGTCATCAACGACGCCTACAACGCGAGCCCGATGTCCATGAAGGCGGCCATCGAGACGCTGTCGGAGCTCACGAAGGGCCGCAAGGTCGCCGTGCTCGGCGACATGCTCGAACTCGGCGCCATTTCCGTCGACGCGCACCGCGCCGTCGGCCGCGAAGTCGCGGAACATGGCTTTGCCGCGCTCGTCACGCGCGGTGAGATGGGCGAGGAAATCGCGGCGGGCGCTGAGGCGGCAGGCATGAAGGACGTCTACCGCGCAAGCTCGCACGAGGAAGCGGCTGATATCCTGCACCGCATCCTCCAGCCCCGCGACGCCGTCCTGTTCAAGGGCTCGCGCGGCATGAAGATGGAAGAAATTATCAAGTTACTATAAGGTGGAATCCATGTTACAGCAAGTCATCATCGCGGCCGTCGTCGCCGCGGGCTTCGTGCTCCTGACGGGGCCGTTCTTCATCCCTGAACTTCATAAGCTCAAGTTCGGCCAGAGCATCCGCGAGGAAGGCCCGAAGAGCCATCAGGCAAAGAGCGGCACGCCGACGATGGGCGGCATCATGATCATCGGCGGCATCACGCTCGCGACGCTCGTGGCCGCGCCGTGGTCGACGGAGGTTCTCCTCGCGCTCTTCATCATGCTCGGCCATTTCGTGCTCGGCTTCCTCGACGACTACATCAAGGTCGTCAAGAAACGCAACCTCGGCCTTAAGGCGCGGCAGAAGCTCGCGGGCCAGATCCTCATCGCCGTCGTCACGATGTACATCGGCACGCAGGTGCTCGGCATCGATACGGGCATCTGGATTCCGGGGGCAAATATCGACATCGATCTCGGCTGGCTCTATTATCCGCTCGTGCTCTTCGTGCTCGTCGGCACGTCAAACGCCGTGAACCTCACGGACGGCCTCGACGGCCTCGCCTCGGGCGAAATGGCGATTGCTGGCAGCGCGTTCGCCGTCGTCTCCGTGCTCTCGGGCCATCCCGACCTCGCGCTGTTCTGCGTGGCCATCGCGGCCGCCTGTCTCGGCTTCCTGCGCTTCAATGCGCACCCCGCGAAGGTCTTCATGGGCGATACGGGCAGCCTCGCGCTCGGCGGCGCGCTCGCGGCCGTCGGCATCCTGACGCATACGGAGCTCCTGCTCATCGTCATCGGCTTCGTCTTTGTCTGCGAAGCGCTCTCTGTCATCATCCAGGTCATCTCGTTCCAGACGACGGGCAAGCGCGTGTTCCGCATGAGCCCGATCCATCATCATTTCGAGCTCGGCGGCTGGTCGGAATGGAAGGTCGTCACGGTCTTCTGGCTCGTGGGTCTCCTCGCCAGCGTCGCAGGCCTGTCGCTCATGCCGGCCTGAACAGCCTCCCTCTCTGGGGGAGGTGCCGAGCGAATGCGAGGCGGAGAGGGTAACGGAGTCAAGAGATTCGACATCTTATCGGTAGAATCGAGAATCCCATACGTCGGCACCCTCTCAGTCGCCCTTCGGGCGCCAGCTCCCCCAGCGGGGGAGCCGCAGGAGAATTTTGAAAGGATACGATAAAAATGTCATTCACCGCAAAACATATGCTCGTTATCGGCGCGGGCGTCAGCGGTTTCGCGGCGGCTCGCATCGGCCGCCAGTTCGGTGCTGCTGTCACGCTCTCCGATGCGAAGATGGAAAAAGACATCAACGCCGACTTCCAGCCGCTCCGCGACCTCGGCGTCGAACTCGTCTTCGGCCCGCAGGACGAATCGCTGCTCTCTGGCATCGATCTCGTCGTCGTTGCGCCGGCCGTGCCCGTGCGCATCCCGCTCGTGCAGGCGGCGTACGAAAAAGGCATCCGCGTGGCAAGCGAAGTCGAGCTTGCGCAGGACCTCGCCGAGTCTCCGATTTTCGCGCTGACGGGCACGAATGGCAAGACGACGACGACGACGCTCCTTGGCCGCCTGCTCGCGACGAAATACGGCAAGGACAAGACGGGCGTCGGCGGCAACATCGGCATCCCGCTCTCGGAGATGGCGCTCAAGATCGGCAAGGGCGGCGCGCTCGCGGCTGAGATTTCGAGCTTCCAGATGGAGGCGACGGCGTATTTCCATCCGCATGTCTCGGCCGTGCTGAATGTCACGCCCGACCACATCATCCGACATGGCTCGATGGACGTCTATCAGGCCATGAAGGAGCGGATTTTCGCGCACGAGGGCGCGGGCGACTTCGTCGTGCTGAACTATGACGACGAACGCGTGCGCGGCATGAAGGACCGCGTGCCCGCAGGCGTCCGCGTCTGCTATTTCAGTCGCACGCAGGATCTCGACGAGGGCATGGTGCTCGATGGCGACCGGCTGACGCTGCGCTGGGATGGAAAGACCATCCCGTTCGTGACGGTGGACGAGCTCGGCATCAAGGGGCCGCACAATGTCGAGAACGCGATGGCGGCCATCTGCATGGCATATTTTGCGGGCTGCGATCCCGAGGCCATGAAGCCCGTGCTCCAGAAATTCGTCGGCGTCGAGCATCGCATCGAATACTTTGCAAAAGTCGACGGCGTCAAATACTACAATGATTCGAAGGCCACGAATACGGACTCGGCCATCAAGGCGCTTGAGACGTTCCCGGGCCATATCGTGCTGATTGCGGGCGGCGACGACAAGAAGACCGACCTCACGGACTTCATGGCGAAAGTCAAGGAGCGCTGCGATGCACTGATTCTGATTGGTGACGCCTCCCTGCGCTTCCGCGATGCAGCGGCCGCCGCGGGCTTCCCCGAAGACCAGATTTATGCAGCGGGCTACTCGATGCCGCAGGCCGTGCAGTTCGCCCATGCCATCGCGATGGCTGGGCAGGTCGTGCTGCTGTCGCCGGCCTGCGCGAGCTTCGACATGTATTCCGACATGGCGCACCGCGGCCGCGACTTCAAGCGGCTTGTCTGCGCGCTGCCGGGCAAGATCGAGCTCCCTGAAGACCTCGTGGAAAAAGACGGAGGACATGCATGAACATCATCGTTTCGGGCGGCGGCACGGGCGGCCACATCTATCCGGCCATCACGCTTGTACGCACGCTCCAGCAGCGCGTCCCCGACGCGAAGTTCCTCTACGTCGGTACGAAGCGCGGTCTCGAAGCGGACATCATCCCGAAAGAGGGCCTGCCGTTCGAGACCATCGACCTGCAGGGCTTCGAGCGCCATTTCACGTTTGACAACGTCCGCCGCGCGGCGAAGGCCATGCTCGGCGTTGCCAAAGCGCGCCACGTCGTGAAATCGTTCCACCCCGACGCGGCCATCGGCACGGGCGGCTATGTCTGCGGGCCGATCCTGCTCGCGGCGAGCCTCGCAGGCGTGCCGACGCTCATCCAGGAGCAGAACGTCGTGCCGGGCATCACGAACAAGATCCTCTCGCGCTTTGTCACGCGGATTGCGGCGGGCACGGAGGAAGCCGTCCGGCATTTTCCTGCTGAAAAGACGACATTCACGGGCAACCCCATTCGCCGCGAAGTGCTGACGGCACGCCGCGAGGACGGGCTCAAAGCCTACGGATTTTCCGCCGACAAGCCTGTCGTGCTCGTCTCGGGC
Organism: uncultured Veillonellaceae bacterium; assembly: GCA_900315575.1. GTDB lineage: Bacteria > Bacillota > Negativicutes > Selenomonadales > Selenomonadaceae > Selenomonas_C. The sequence goes on along the minus strand of OMZR01000050.1, from coordinate 6,611 downwards.
GGCAGCCGCGGTGCGCGCAGCCTGAACCGCGCGATGGTCGGCGTGCTCAAAGAGGCGCAGAACCATCCCGAAGTCCAGTTCCTCCATGCGACGGGCAAGGCGGAGTACGAGCTCCAGATCGAGCGCATGAAGGATGCGGGCGTCCATCTCGAGAACGCGCCGCACATCCAGGTGAAGCCATATCTCTACGACATGCCGCAGGCCATGGCCATGGCCGACCTCGCGATTTTCCGCGCGGGCGCGACGGGGCTCGCCGAGCTCACGGCGCGCGGCATCCCGGCCATCCTCGTGCCGTATCCCTATGCGGCGGAAAACCATCAGGAGCACAATGCGCGCGCCTGCGAAGAAGCGGGCGCCGCGCGCATGATCCTCGACTGCGAGCTCACGAGCGAGCGTCTCGGCAGCGTTCTGATGGAGCTCTTCAGCGAGCAGGGCAAGCTCGAAAAGATGGCGGCCGCGAGCCGCAAGATGGGCCGTCCCGAGGCGGCTGACACCATCGCGCAGATGGTGCTCGACATGCAGAAGAAATGAGGAAATATATCGTGAAAAAAGCACTGAAAGAACTCAAGGGCATCGAGCATGTCCATTTCGTCGGCATCGGCGGCGCCGGCATGAGCCCGCTCGCCAAAGTCCTCTGCGAGCTCGGCTACGACGTCACGGGCTCCGACCGCAGCAGCTCGGGCGTCATCGAGGCACTCGAACAGCTCGGCGCAAAAGTTTCGCTCGGCGGCCAGAAAGCCGAGAACGTGCGCGGCGCTGACGCCATCGTCGTCTCGTCCGCCATCCCGTATGACAACCCCGAAGTCCTCGCAGCACGCGACCTCGGCATCCAGAAGCTCCACCGCTCCGATATCAATGCCGCGCTCGTCAACGAGTACAAGGGCATCGCCGTCGCTGGCTCGCACGGCAAGACGACGACGACCTCCATGCTCGGCGTCACGCTCGACGCGGCAGGCGTCAGCCCGACGATCGTCGTCGGCGGCGAAGTGCCCGATCTCGGCACGAACGCGAAAGTCGGCACGGGCGACTACCTCGTTTCCGAAGCTGATGAGAGCGACGGCACGTTCCTGAAGCTCCATCCGTACATCGCCGTCGTCACGAACGTCGAAGACGACCACATGGACCACTACGGCACGATGGAGAACATCATCAAGGCGTTCCGCCAGTTCATCGAGAACACGGCCGAGCAGGACGGCTATGCCGTGCTCTGCTTCGAGAACAAGAACCTCCGCGACATCGCAAAGACCATCGACCGCAAATATTATTCCTACGCCATCGACGAGCCCGCCGACTATCAGGCAAAAGACATCCGCGCGGCAGGCAAAGGCATCCAGTTTGACGTCTATCATGGCGACGAAAAGCTCGGCCATGTCACGCTGAACATCCCAGGCCGCCACAACGTGCTCGACGCGATGGCCTGCATCGTCACGGGCCTTTCCATCGGCGTGCCGTTTGCGAAAATGGCCGAGGGCCTGGCCGCGTTCCATGGCGCGAAGCGCCGCTTCCAGACGAAGGGCCACGAGCAGGGCATCTGGGTCGTCGACGACTATGCGCATCATCCGACGGAAATCGCCGCGACGCTCAAGGCCGCGAAAGAGACGAGCCCGAAACGCCTGATCTGCGCGTTCCAGCCGCACCGCTACTCGCGCACGCAGCTGCTGCATGAAGAATTCGGCAAGGCATTCGTGAATGCTGACATCCTTGTGCTGACGGACGTCTATGCGGCCGGTGAAGCCCCGATTCCGGGCATCAGCGGCGAGACCATCAAAGAAGAAGTCGAGCGCCAGACCGGCGCGAGTGTCATCTACATCCCGAAGCGCGAAGACGTTGCCGCAAAGCTCAAAGAACTCGCCCAGGACGGCGACCTCGTCATGACGATGGGCGCCGGCGACATCTACAAGACGAGCGAAGAGCTCGTTACCCTTTTGAAAAAATAAACGTTTCATCCCTACGTTTCCAGTTTAGCAAAAGCCATTCAACCTTCAGCCTCCCTCATTGAGGGAGGGGGACCGCGAAGCGGTGGTGGGAGTAGTAGGGGGCTGAAGCCTGACAAGTATGCAGAACTTGCTAAAGTCAAATGACTTTTGGCAAAATAGGAGAATAAATTTCATGAAAAACGATAAAATCGTCGTCGTCATGGGCGGCACATCCACCGAAGCGGCCATTTCCCGCCAGACCGGCACGGCCATCCTGAACGCCCTGAAATCCAAGAATTACAACGCCGTCCCGATGGAGCTCCATCCCGAGACGTTTGCCGAAGAGATCCGCAAGGAGAACCCGGCCATCGTCTTCAACGCGCTGCATGGCAAATTCGGCGAAGACGGCCTGATCCAGGGCACGCTCGACATGCTCGGCATTCCTTACACGGGTTCGGGCGTGCTCGCTGCCGCCATCACGATGGACAAGGCCGCCTCGAAGCGCGTTTTTGTCGCCGAGGGCATCTCGACGCCGCGTTCCCATACGTACCATGCCTTCGAGATGAAGCGCGACCTCACGGCCGAAATCGAGAGCGAGTTCGGCCTGCCGGTCGTCGTCAAGGCCGCTTCGCAGGGCTCCTCCATCGGCGTCTACATCGTCGAAAAGGGCGAAGACCTCAGGAAGTCGCTCGAAGAGGCGTTCAAGTATAATGACGAAGTTCTCGTCGAGCAGTTCATCAAGGGCCGCGAGCTCACCGTCGCCGTCTGGGGCAACGAAGAAGAGAAGCAGGCATTCCCGATCATCGAGATCACGACGGAATCCGGCCGCTACGACTACGACAGCAAGTACACGAAAGGTGCTTCGCACCACATCATCCCGGCGCCCGTGTCCGCGGAAAAGACGAAGGAAATCCAGGACCTCGCCGTGAAGACGTTCACGGCCTGCGGCTGCAAGGGCGTCGCGCGTGTCGACATGATGCTGGGCTCAGACGAGACCCCCTATGTCATCGAAGTCAACTCCGTCCCCGGCATGACCGAGCTCTCCCTCGTCCCTGACGCCGGCCGCGCCATGGGTGTCGAATTCCCCGAACTCTGCGAGAAAATCCTGGAGATGGCGGGCTATCACAAATAAGAGGAGATGAGCTCATGCCCCAACCTCAATCCCCTATCCCCCCTCGCGCGACTCGTCGCAGCCCCCGCCGCATCCTCAAGGGGGGCGGCTTCCTCGTCATCATCGCGGCCGTCATGGTGCTCCTCGTCTACTCTCCGATTTTCACACTCCAGCATATCGACCTCGACGGCGCGAGCTATCTCAAGGACACCGACATCGCGAACATCGCCGGCATCCATCGCGGAGAACCTCTCTTTTCGCTGAAGACCGACGAAGTCACGAGTCGGCTCAAGCAGGATCTCCGCATCGAGGACGCGCAGGTGCGCCGCGTGCTGCCGGCCACGCTCGCCGTCCACGTCACGGAGCGCCGGCCGCTCGCGACGATTGCGACGGATTACGGCTACGCCGACCTCGACCATACAGGCAAGATCCTCGCCGTGCACAAGAGCCTCGCAAACATGCAGATTCCGCTGATCACCGGTTTCAACCTCAAAGAGAAATACGTCGGCGACGACATCGGCGACCAGGCGGCGCAGGACATCCTTTCTTTCCTCGGCATGCTGCCGGCCGACGCCATGAGCCAGATTTCTGAAATTGCCATGCTGCGGCCGGACTACGTCGTCGCTTACACGACAGGTGCCGTCCAGATCCGCCTCGGCGCACTCGACCGTCTCGACGAAAAGGCAAAGCTCACGAAGGGTTTCCTCGATGACCAGAAAGCAACGCCGTATCCTGTCGAATACGTCGATTTCAGCTACACGAGCCCCGTCATCAAGCTCAAGCAGCCTCTGAAGACGACCGAAACCACTGACGAAATCACTGAATAAGCACGAAAAGGAAACACCATGCAACACATCCGCAAAGGCAGCTGGTCGATTGCCCTCGTCTGCGTCCTCCTGGGCTTCATGATTGCCGTCCAATGCAAGACGACGAGCAGCCGCGATGCCTCCGTTTCGCTCCAGCGCGTCGAAGACCTCTCCGCACGCCTCGCCGAGACGGAAAAAGAACGCGACCAGCTCAAGGACGCACTGCGAGCGGCGCAGCAGGACGGCGGCGCGGCAGGCGACGAGACTGTCCGTATGCGCGCGGGCCTCACGGCGCTCACGGGCCCCGGCGTCATCGTGCGCCTTGATGACAGCAGCGTCAAGGCGAAGAAAGGGGAGGATCCGAACCTCTACCTCATCCATGACGACGACCTTTTGAAAGTCATCAATGAACTCCGCGCGGCCGGCGCTGAAGCCATTTCCATCAATGGCCAGCGCCTTGTCGGCACGTCCGAAATCCGCTGCGCGGGTCCGACACTTTCCGTCAACAACGTGCGCTCGGCACCGCCATTCGAAGTCCGCGCCATCGGTGACCAGACGTCGCTTTCGCAGGCACTCAAAATGCGCGGTGGCGTTGCAGAAACGCTCAAGGTCTGGGGTATCCAGCTCGAGATCGAGTCCTCGGACGACGTTTACATTCCGCCTTACGAGGGCGCGCTTTCCTACACGTATGCCCATGAAACGGAAAAGAAGGAGGCCGCGAAATGATTCTGCCCATCCTCGGCCTTCTCGTCGGCCTCGCGATTGGCTTCCTGAGCCCCGTTCTCGTGCCGTTTGCGCTCGCCAAATATTTCTCCGTTGCCATCCTCGCTGCACTTGATGCCGTCTTCGGCGGCCTGCGCGCGGCAGCCTGGGAGAAATTCGACAACGAAGTCTTCATCAGCGGTTTCTTCTCGAATGCCCTCATGGCAGCCTTCCTCGTTTTTCTTGGCGACAAGCTCGGCATCGACCTCTATTACGTCGCCCTGCTTGCGTTCGGCTTCCGCATCTTCAAGAATCTCGCGCTCCTGCGGCGCTGGATGCTCAAGAAACATCATACAGAACCATAAAATTTTCGAAAGCTATGGAAATGGGATGATTTCCATGATAAAATCAATAAGGTGTATATTGCCCGAACAGAACGCAACGGCCATTTGAAATAGAGTCATGGGGGTTTCTATCGTGTTTGAATTGGATGATAACGTAGTCGATCAGTTTGCAAAAATCAAAGTCATCGGTGTCGGCGGCGGTGGCAGCAATGCCGTCAACCGCATGATTTCGCTCGGCCTCCAGGGCGTCGAGTTCATCGCCGTCAATACCGACGCGCAGGCGCTCCTCCATGCGATGGCGCCGAAACGCATGCAGATCGGCGAAAAGCTCACGCGCGGCCTCGGTGCTGGCGCACGCCCGGAAATCGGCGAAAAAGCGGCACAGGAAAGCCGTGATGACATCCTCGAAGCCCTGCGCGGCTCCGACATGGTCTTTGTCACGGCCGGCATGGGCGGCGGCACCGGCACGGGCGCAGCCCCGGTCGTGGCGGAGTGCGCCCGCGAACTCGGCGCGCTGACTGTCGGCGTCGTCACGAAGCCGTTTTCTTTCGAAGGCCCGATCCGCCGCAAGCGCGCCGAGGCCGGCATCGAGGCGCTCAAAAAACACGTCGATACCATCATCACGATCCCGAACGACCGCCTGCTCCAGGTCGTCGACAAGCGCACGCCGATCACGCAGGCGTTCAGCATTGCCGACGATGTCCTGCGCCAGGGCGTCAAAGGCATTTCGGACCTCATCGCCGTTCCAGGCCTCATCAACCTCGATTTCGCCGACGTGCGCTCCATCATGACCGACGCCGGTTCTGCTCTCATGGGCATCGGCGAGGCTTCGGGCGAAAATGCAGCCGTCGACGCTGCCCAGGCAGCCGTCAACTCGCCGTTGCTCGAAACGAAGCTCGACGGTGCGCGCGGCATCCTGCTCAACATTACGGGCGCTGCCGACAACCTCACAATGTATGAAGTCGGCGAGGCTTCCACGACGATCCAGGAGTCTGCCCATGTCGATGCCAACATCATCTTTGGTGCGTGCATCGACGATACGCTCGGCGACACCGTGCGCGTCACCGTCATCGCGACGGGCTTTGATGAGCCCGAGACGATCGGCGTCCCCCATTCGGCAGCCAAGCAGCCGTCTGCTCAGCGTGCGCAGCAGCCACAGGCGCCGCAGCAGCCGGCATACCAGTCGCACTTCCAGCAGCCGCAGGCGCCCCAGGCTCCGCAGCAGCCCCAGACGCAGCCCCCTGTGCCCCCGCAGCAGCCAGCACAGCCGAAGGGCCTTGACCTCCCAGACATCCCCGTCTGGATGCGGAGAAAATAATCGTTGACAATGCACGCTTTGGCGTGTATAATACATCATGTTCTTGCAACGCAAGACATGGGTAGGTGCCCGAGTGGTTAAAGGGAACAGACTGTAAATCTGTCATCTTCGGATTACGATGGTTCGAATCCATCCCTGCCCACCACCGGCGGCATAGCTCAGTTGGCTAGAGCATGCGGTTCATACCCGCAGTGTCCGGAGTTCAAATCTCTGTGCCGCCACCATGAAAGATCAGCCGTCACGCAGTAGCGTGGCGGCTTTTGCGTACATTGAAAAATCAAAAAACTTTTTCAAAAAAGTGTTGACATCGCCACTGAAAGCGTGTAATATAATGCAAGTCGGCGGCAGACAGCGAGAGCACAGCACCGCAGACAACAATGATCTGATGAAGCCGCAAGCTTCGAAAAAGAAATT
>OMZR01000038.1 GCA_900315575.1 uncultured Veillonellaceae bacterium | reverse complement strand
GTGCGTAACCAACTCGAAATGGATGAGCGCATGTCGGCCTTGATGCATAAGTACGACAAGACTGACTGAAAAATTTACACAAAACTATTGACAATCCCTCTTCCATCGCGTTGACCGGCTTGACGGAGCCGACAAGAACGACGTTCGTGCCGGTGTTGTACTCGCGAATCTGCATCGCGCTCATCTTCTCCACGTCTTCGCCATGGAGGATAGCGTAATTGCGCTGATACTGCTCGTCGATGTCGACCGTGTTGTTGCCGTTCGCGTCGAGCACGTTGCCCTGAATTTCCGTGAAGTAAATCTTGATGGCCGAGGTGAAGAGCATCTTGTGGTTGTAGTCGTTGATGACCTTGCCGACGTAATACTTCTTGAACGTGTCGCGGATGTCGTCCATAATCATGTCCACGGCCTCGATGATCTTGATGAAACGGAAATCCTCGCCCTTGTCCGTCGTGAACGTCTGGAGGCTGTTGCAGGCGCGTGCCACCTTGACGCCTTCGCCGTCGTTCTCGTCGAAGAGCAGGAATTCGCCGTGGTCGATGTGGCTGTCGATTTCTGGCACGACATCGACTTCCTCGACCTCGGTGAGCTTGTAATACGTCGCGCTGCGGTCAAGCGCGAGGCCGGCGAGGATGCCACAGATGCGCGCCGTATACTCGAGCGCCGTGTAGGTCTTATACGTCGTGTTGCCGTCGTTGTCCGTGCCGTCGGCGACCTTGATGCCGGAGCTCGTGAAGTTCACAACGCCTTCGTTGTCCGCCGCCTGGTTCGCGAGCACGGCCTTGAACGTCTTGCGCTTGTTGCTGCGCTCGCTCTTGACCCATATCGCGAGGTCTTGCTGCTCCTGCACGGTCGCGGTCGGTGCGCAGAGCCAGTTCCACTTGATGCCTTCGAGAACCTTCAGGGCATCGGCCTGCGTGACCAAGTCCTCCGTGACGGTCTTGCCATCCTCGCTCTGCGCCGAGCAAGCACTTCTTGATGAGATCGACGTTCTCGTCCGTCAGCCCCGTCTCGGGGATGTCCGCCACATCGTTGATGCGGTAGGTGTTCATCGTATTCGTTTCTTCATTCTTGAGAATCATCGCGACGATGCCGCGCGCGCTTCTCTTGATGGCCGTCGTGCCCTTCGTCTTGAAATCGATATAGACGCTGGGCAGGCCGAAGACTTCAGCTTCACTTGCCATAGGTTCTTTCCTCCTTGTCGATGTTGAGTTCAAGCGTCTGCATGAGGTCGGTCGTCGTCCTCGCCCATGCGGAGAGCTCTTCTTCCGTAAATGCATCTGCAAAGTCGAGCGCGAACGTGAAATGCAGGATCTCGTCGACGATGCGGTACTGTGCCTCGTTGATGGTAATGGCCCGGTCTTCGACGAAGAACACGGGACGGAACAAGGCGTCGAGCACCTCGGCCACGTCGTAGAGCTCCGAGCGCTTGACGTTCCCCTGCGCGTCCTCACGGCCGAAATACATGACGTCGACCTCGATGCTGCGCTCCGAGATGATGGCGTCGAACGTCTGATTCGCATGCGGCGTCAGCTCGACATAAAAATAAGGCGCTTTCGACTTCTCGACGTTGTCGAAATGCACCTGGTATGTTGTTTTCGGAAACTTCGTCCGCAGCAGCGCGACAATGGCCTTGCGGATGGTAAGGAGCGAGAGCATCATGGGCTCATCAGCTCCTCCATGGCGGCCGAGGCGATCTGCTGGAACTCGCCCTCGAACGTGTCCACCGAACGATGGAGCATCTTCTTGCCGGGGACGAACCCCTGCTTGAGCCGCTTGCTGATGGCCGGCACGAAACGCCCGACCTGCTGGCGGTGGCCGAACTCGACATGCGCAGCATAAGCCGTGTTATTGTAGACCTCCGTCTTGCCCTCTGCAGCAGGCGTCCTGCCCCATGCCTCGCGCAGGCGGCCGGTATCGACCGGCGTGTTCATCTTCACCTCGCCGACGAGCTTCTCGCCTGCCATGCTGACGAACTTGTCAATCGTGCCCGGCGTCTTGCTTTCCATTTTGTCGAGAGCCTTTCCCAGTCCTCCCATATCGAACTGCATCCTAGGCACCTTCCTTCTGCCGGCGCACGGAAATCTCCTGATGCGTCGGATAGACGAACGGCACGCCCGCATAGAGCGTGAACGTCCTTCCTTCCCGCGTCGTGACGTGCATCACGTCGTTCGGCTCGATGATGTAGGCAGGCGGCAGGCAGAGCCGCAGGTCGGTCGTGACGTTGTACGTGATGGCCGTCTTGTCTGCGAGCAAGTCCTTTCCATACTGCGAGAGCTTGCAGGGAATGTCCTCGTAGACCGTCGTCATCTCGTAATCGTCAGAACCATCCTCCGCCTCGGCCGCCGCGTAGCGCTCGACCGTGACCGTGTCCTTGTACATGATGCTGCTCAAGAGACGCTGGCAATATTCAAAAGCCATCCGGCCTCACCAGCTTTCGATAAAGGTTCAGCTTCGGGCGGATGCTATCGAAGTCCTGGTCGGCAAGCGTGCCTGCGCCCGAGACGTCCGAGACGGCGAACGTGAACTGCGTGTCGTCCATCTGGATGGACTTCAAAGGACCAGCTGCGCCGTCTGTTTCCAGAGACGCCCATTTGCCGATGAGCTCCACCGCCGTGTAGACGAGCGCCTGTGGGAAATCGTCCCGATGGCAGTAATCGAGCACGTCGAGCACGAACTTCTCGGCATACGTCCGCATCATGTCGCCGTATTTCTCGGCGATTTCCTTGTGAAGGAGCGCCGCCTTCGCCGTGATGGCAGTGACGGCGTCCTCCTGCGAGAGAAACGTCATGAGGATTCCTCCTTTCGAAATTTTGACATCAAAAAAGCGCACTGCCAAAAACAATGCGCTTCGTATTCGACTTTTTCTTCATGCATCCATCATCTCAAGCGCCTTTTCGTGCGCTTCCTCGTCGGAAATCTCTGGCTCGGCGGAAGACTCTGTATCTGTCGACGCGTCGGACGTATCGAGCGAGCTCGGGTCGAATGGAACCGTGTACTGGTCGATCATCTTCATCGCTTCCTCGAAGACGCGCGAGACCTTCGAAATCGGAATGCCCTTCTCGTGCATGACAGTGACAACGCCATTCGCTGCGCCAGTATAGTCGATTTCATCGCTTGTCATCTGGCTCACCTCCTACAAAAATTCGATTCCATTCTCATGGATTTCAGCATCGACATCTGACAGGTCGATTTCCTGCCCGCTCGGACTGAGAAACGCGCGGATCCATTTCCCGCTGCGCCTCTCGCGCACGGCTGTCCCCCAGAAGAATTGATACACTTCCCAGAGGCGCAAGGAAATAACGTTCCCTTCCATGTCCAACCACCTCTTGAATTTGATATAATGGATAAAACAAAAGGGGGTGATACAGATGCCAAACCAGCACGTGACGAAACGAGATAACGGATGGGCCGTCAAAGCTGAAGGTTCCAAGAAAGCCACCGTTATCAAAAAGACGCAAGCGGAAGCGATTGCCGTCGCCCGCGAAATTTCCAGGAACCAGAAAACCGAGCTCTTCATACATGGGACAGATGGAAAGATTCGAGCTCGCGATTCTCACGGTCATGATCCGTATCCGCCAAAAGGGTAACGAGTGAAATCCACTCACAAGAAAAGCGCTTTGCATCGTCGCAAGGCGCTTTATTCATTGCTCCAGCATATCAGAAAAGTCTGTCCTCATTAAGTATTGAATAGTATGTGAATCACCTTTATACTCCCGCAAGCCAAGGGTATGAAGAGCTGCGATAGCAAAATCACTAACCGCGTAATGGCAGATAGGAATTTTTCTATCGTCTTTCGTCAACTCAATGAGTTTGTCTTGAAAAGATTTCATGTGATGCGCCACGGCGAAAACAATTCCGTTGACTCTTTCCAACGGTATCGAACTGGAGAGGGCGGTCTCTATTGCACTTTCATTTCCATTCTTCATGGAACAAACCAATTCATTCCATTTCATGATAGATCACTCTCCTCTCCTCTTCCAAGTTCTTTTCCAATCTTGAAATCATTTCAGAACGAATCGGCTCTGGAAGCTCTTTTGCGAGCTTGATTTCTTGCTCGTATGCATGCTTTTCACGTGCATATGTTTTTTCAACATCCATAATCACACGAAAGCCGAGCCATCCGTCTTTAAAATCGTCTCGAACGTGAGTCATCTCGTGGATCCATGCGCTGTAGCTTGCTCCTTCCGAGATTATGGCCTCGCCTGGCTCTCCAGAATGGATTCCTGGTGCGTATGCTAGTTCTTCGTTTTTCGGCCTACGCAACGTTACTCCATAGGATTCAAGCTCTTTCATAAGCGCTTCGACTTCCTCTGGATTTGAATCTTCAGCGGAACCAGTTGCTTCACGCATTGGATCAGCAAGCGTCAGCATCTTTCCTACTTCAATTTTACCACGGTGTTGCGCACTTTTCCACTCATCCAGCGACATTTTCTTATCGACATAGACCGCTTTCCACTCCTCATACTTCATCGCGGCAGGCACGTGATAGGTCTTTCCTGTGTCCTCCTCGCGTGCGATTCGCGTGCCGAGAGGTTTGTCCTTCAGCGCGCCGAGTGTCCCAGCGATGGTCGAGCGGCAGCGGACGTGCAGCGGCGGCATGTTGTAGCCTACGCCAGCGTCGTCCACGGAGAAGACACGACCGTCGTGCTCGCGGCATATGACGGTCGTCCGACTGTCGAGCGTCGCGATGAAGCGGAAATATTTCATCCCAGCGTCCTTGATGCTCGCGAGCGCTGCCTGATTCTGGACGTAATTGAGCTCCGTCTGCACGAGACGTGCCGCGACGTTCTTTCCGACGTTCATGCGCTCTGCGAGCTGTCCGGATAGCTTGTCGATGGACAGGCCGCGATGCATGGCGGCCGTCATCGTCTTCTTGAGCTCTTTTTCGAGGAGCTCCGTGTCCTTCCAGAGGCGCTTGGAGTAGTTCTTTCCGCTCCATGGCGTGCGCACGACGCTTTCGACTTTCTTCTCGTCGAGCACGTTCACCGGCATGCGGATGCTCGCTTTCTGTCCGATCTCGTAGAGGCCGCGATAGTAGCCGTCCTTGTATGCGTCCGTGAGGAAGCGCAGCATGCGGTCGTCGACTTTCACACCGAGGCTCACGAGCTCCTTCACGGTATCGGAAAAGAGCTTGTCTAGGCGCGTCACGCGGCTCCGCATGGCGAGCGTGTTGAGTTCCCGCAGGAGCTTTGCGTCTCCAGTCGTTTCGATGCGCTTCACGTAGTCCTCGATGTCCATGCGCCACACGCGGTATTCGTCGCCTTGCAGCAGTTCGCGGGCGGCTTTTTTCGTGAGGCCGTTCTGGTCGGCAAAACGTGCATAGAGCACGGCGATGTCGTCGCGGATATGTAAGAGTGCCTGCCGGTAATAGGCCGCAAGCTCCTTGTCGATGAGCTCCTGGCACTTCTTGTGCCACTCGGCTTCCCGTTCGACCGCGCGCTTCGCCCAATACGTCTCACTGTCCATGCGGCCTCACCTCTTTCAGCCGAGCTTGTGCTTGTAGGCGACGATGCGCACGGCCTTCGGCTCGTAGACGCGCTTCCAGTTTTTTGCCGTCGCAAGTTCCTCGCGGCTGACCGTCTCAGCGTTTGCGCGCGTGACGTTCTGCCACGCGACGCCCCTCGGGTGCATGATGAAGCAGCGGCGGTTGATGAGGTAATTCACGCCAGAGCCCTTCTTCTTGTCGCGGTCGGTCTCTGTCGCGATGAAGCCGACGGGATGACCGTTGCCGAAGGCAATCGCGCCCGCGCCGAAGATGTACGTCGTATAGACGCCGTCTGCCACGGGGCAGCCGTCATCGACGACGACGCGGCGTCCCTGGTACGTGTCAAACTCGACCGACGTCGAATCGCGCTCCGTCTCGATGAGATTCTGCTTCTTGAGGTACGCTTTCGTTGCCGAATGCATGACGACCGTCGTGAGATCGCCCTGCGCGTCGCCTAAAAGCTGCAACGCATCGATGAAGCCGGACGCGGAAATGTTCGCCGCCTTGCCCGTCGCCGTCGAGACGTCGAGGATGTGGTCTTTCATCGTGTCGGCCGCGAAGACGCCTGTGAGCAGGTTGATGAGCTCTTTCTGGAATTCGCGCGCCCAGTAGCCGCCGACGAGCGTTCCGATGGCCGCCATCGGGTCTTTGCCGGCGAGCGAGGCCGAGAGGTCGGTCGCGCTCCACATCTGCGCGCGGCGGATGGTCGTCGAGACGTCCTTGCTCGACGTGATCTTGTTTACTTCGAGGTCTTCCCCTTCGACGACATTCTGCGCGTCGCCGTGCAGGTCTTCGAAAAATGGCATATTGTGCACCTGCGCCGCGTCCGACGCGAGCGCATCAAACGCAGGGCTCGACGTGATGATGCCGCTCTGATAGAGCGCCGAGAGCTCCTTCGTCTTCTGGATGACATACGGGTTGAAAAGTTCCGGGACGATGACGTCCGAGAGGGTGGTTCCTGCCATATTGATTCACTCCTTTTAGATGGTGACGCCGGCCTCGGCTGCGAGCGTTCGCGCTTTGGCCGGGTCGGCGCGGAGCAGTCTCCCCTGCTCCGTGAGATTGAATGTGTCTTTCTTGAACGGGTTGTCCGTCAGCTGCTCGCCCGCGCCTCCATTCGGCTGGAAATTCGGCGGCTTCGGCGCGTCCTTGAAGAGGAACGCCTTGCTTTCCTTGAGCGCGTCCACCTGCTCTTTGAGCCCTGTGACGCTGCCGTCCGCGCCGAGGATGAGCTTCCCTTTGTCGATGAGGCTGGTCACGATGTCCGTGTCCTGCGCCGTGTCGCCGATGGCGAGCTTGATGGCGGTCGAAAGCTGGAGGTCGTGGAGCTTCTTCTCGGCTTCGGCCGCCTGCGCTTTGTTCGCCTTTTCGAGCGCTTCAATTTTCGCCTTGAGGTCTGCATTATCGCCTGCGCCCTTCTTGAGCTCCTTGAGCTGCTTGTCGCGGTCGGCGATCTGGTTCGTGAGCTCCTTCGTCTTCTCGTTGACCTCGTTGAATCGGCTTTTCGGGATGAAGTTCCCGTCGAGGTATTCCTTGAATGCCTTTGTCGCTTCGTCGTGCTTTTCCTCGGGGATGCCGAGAGACGTGAAAAGTTCCGTGATGGTCATGTTGTTCTCCTTCCGGTTTTTACCGAGGTTACCTGCCTCGCATGTGGAAATGAGCGGTTACGCGGTCTTGCTTGCGGCTTTGGCCTTTGCGGCCGTCGTTCCTGTGCTGTAGGCCTTGCCCGTGTCCAGACATTCTTGGATGGCGCGCCGCACTTCATACGCGTTCATCGTGTCTTTCACGCTCGAAATAGGGAAATCCGCGCCGAACATTTCAGCGTACGCTTTCAGAAGCTTGTACTCCATCGCTCTCACCCCCTTCTCCATTGCTGAACGTCTCCGGCAGGTCTTCCATGCGCGCTTCCTGCTCTTTCGCCTCTTGGTCGATGCGCTCCATTTCGTCTTCGACGTTCTCCACAAAGGGATGGTTCGCGAGGATCGTGCGCTTCGAGACGATGCCAGCCGATTGCGAGCACATCTGCACGAGCTCGGCATCATTTCGGATGCTCGTGCGCGTCCACGTCTGCGTGATGTGCGCCACCTCGCGCCCGTGGAAGTGGGCGATGGCGTGCACAAGGTCTGCGAGCCCGCGGCGGAATTCCGTCTCCATGAGGCCGGCCTTGAGCTCCAGGAGCGCGTACATGAACTTCATCGCCTCGCCCGAGGTCTTGTCGAGCGACTGCTGCTCCGGGTCGACGCCCTGCCCCATGGAAAAGATGGCCTTGCGCGTGAGCTCCAGGAGCTTTTCGCGCGCTTCGACGGGGATCTCGATGGAGAGCGTCGAGACGCCGCTCCTGTCGCCGTCGCCTGCGCTTTCTACCTTGATGGCCTTGTAATACTTGAGATCCTTCATGAACTCTTTGAGGTCGGCTCCGCCGTAGTTCGTGAGGACAAAAATCACCTGTTGGATGTCTTCGAGGTCATCGACGAAGCCGGAAAACGTCTTGTCGTACGTGTCGATGAGCGACTTGATCTTGTCGAGGTCGCGCGTGTGGTTGTTGTTATTCGGGAACGGGAGGAACGGCACGCGCCCCATGCCGTGCTGCATGACGTTCTCCGCGTCCGACATGCCAGCCGCGTAAAAGTCCGTGAATTCCGGATAGGGCGAGAGCATCGCCCAGTCGTCGCTCACGCGCTTGCGATAGGCCATGCAGGCCGTATCGTTCCAGTACTCGTAGACCGTCCACGTGTCTCCCGCATCGTCGAGGTCGCTGTAGACGCGCAGCACGCCGATGAGCTCGCGGTTCAGCTTGCGGTTCCAGATCGGAATGATTTCATAGCTCGGCACCACGCCATACTGGAAGCCCTTGCCTTGCTCCTGCCAGTAGTACAGCCACGCAACGCCGGCATTGCTCGCGTTGATGCAGAGGTCTTTGCACGTCCGTGCAAAATCATCGCCGAGGTCGTCCTGCACCTGCTGGTTGAGCGCATCGTCGCCCGTGTCGAAGACCGGCGCGGCGGTGAAAAGGTATCCCGCTTTCTGGTTGACCAAGAGCTCGTAGAATGCGAACGGCACGCGGTTGTCGGCTTGCCGGAGCGGGTTCTCCGTCTCCTGTTCCTTGAGCTCCTGCTTCTTCGGCGGTCGATAGAGGATGTCGTTCTTCACTCGATAATAGCGGTCGCCCTCATAGGCGCGCGCCATGAAATCCGCATGCCCTTCGACGTATTTCTGGATCAGGCGCTGCATCGCGTCAAGTTCCATCCGCTTCCCCTCCTCACTTGAAAATGCGCATGCCGCTTTTCCGCATGGCGTTCTGCAAGCCATAGCGCACGGCGTCAATCGCATGGTTGTTCGCGTCCGGGTATGCGCTGATGAACTGCCCGGCGCGGTTGCGCTCGTACTCGTAGCCGACGAATTCGCGGAACGCGTTCGGTGCGCGCCTCTTGTCGATGTAAATGCCCGCAAGGCTTTGCAGCCAGCGGATGCCATACTCCACGCTGTCTGGCCCCTTCCGCGCTCCCGTGACGCGCAAGCCGTATTCCTTCATCTCTGCGATGCTCTTCGGCTCCGCGGAGTCTGCGACGATAATCGCTGTCGCATGCGGCAAGAGCTCCTTGATTTTCTCCGCACCGCGCTTGTTCGTGAGCTTCTGCTCGTAGATTTCACCAAAAATATAGAGCTCCTCATGCTTCGCATCGTAATGCATCGCGACGAAGGCCATCGGGTCGATGGCAAAGCCAAAATCGAGGCCATAATAGCAATGGTCGAACGCTTCCACCTGCGCGTCCGTGAACGTGACATCGCGCACGTTCTCGAAGACCGCGCCGCCCGTGCCCGTGACTTCTCCGAGGTATTCATGACGATACGCCGTCTCGTTCCGTGCCTTCAGCGTTTCCGCCGCTTCGAAGAACACATCGCCGAGCCAGCTGCGCGGCACGTCGAGATACGTCGAGTGATGGAACTGCTTGTCCGGCGCTTCGACGAGTGCTTCCTCGTTCACCCAGCTGTTCTGGCTTTTCGGCGGATTGTACGCGCCGATTTCCCAGAACACGGGGCCGCCGCGCAGGAGGGACTGGTTGATGTTTCGGATTTCCTCGGGGCCAGCGAACTGGTCGAGCTCTTCGAGGAACACGATGCCGATGTAGCCGAACGGCGGCTTGATGGACTTGATTTTCTGCGGATCATCGACGCCGGAGAAATAAATCCTCTGCCCGGTCGGCAGGTACGTCATCTGGTGCGGGCTCACGCTCATGTGGAAATACGCGTCCTGCCCGAGCGCATGCACTGCCCACTGTATCTGCGGGAACACGCTCCGGCCGATCGTCTTGTCCACCTTGCGCATCACGAGCGCATGGCAGTCCTTATGCGTCATCAGGAGCAGCACCACCATGAGCGCCGCAAACGACGACTTCGTCGAACCGCGGCCGCCGGCGAGCGTGTAGTACGTGTGGCGATGCTCCATGATGTCATACGCGAGATCGAAGAACGACGGCGCGATGAGCTTTTTGAGTTCAATCCGCTTCGCCATCGTCCGGATCTCCTCTCGGCGGCATGATGATCTGGATGCGGTCATCCGTCTTCTGCTCCACGACGAGCTTGTCGAGGCCGTAGCGCCGCGCAATCTGTTTCGCCGCGTCAAGGCGGTCACGTGCGCAAACCTGTTTCTTTACAATCTTCGTCCGGCTCTGTCCGTCACCCGTACCCTCGCTCGTTACGACTTCTTCCTGAAGCTCGCCGCGCATGACCGTCGTAAGGAACTGCATGACCTCGTTTCCGTCCGCTACTTTCTCCGCGTCCATTTCCAGCAGTCTCTTTTCGAGCGCTTCTTTCAGATACGGTTTGTATTGGTGTTTGTTGGGGTTGAACCAATTTGGAGCGTCTTTCGCGCTTGCTTCCGTGTATCCAGCCCTTCGAGCTGCTTCCACTTTCTCTCCAACTTCGACGATGGCATTGATCAACCGCCTCTGCTTCTCTGTCAGCTTCACATGACCACCCCCCTTTCCTCGGCAATCAAAAAGGACGCCTCTCAGCGTCCCCTCTTCGGATTCCATGCATGCAAAAGGCCCGCAGGGGGCTGTTGGTTCCTGCTGGCCTGTGTGTGGGATAAACCTAGGAGGTTTTTTCTCGTGGCGTGGCCGCCCCTTCGTCCGAACGGCTACGATACTATTCTAGCACGTGCGCGCGCGGAAAAACGGCACAGTTTCGGAACAGTTTCGGAACGATTTCGGAAGTATTCTGGAACAAAAACGGAAGTGTTTTTCGCCCTTGCGTTTTCCACAGGCTGGCTGTGGATTATTCTTCCAGCAAGAAATCGAGCTCCATCTGCTGCACGCCCCAGAAAATCATCCTGGCGATGCGCTCGACGGCCTCGTGCCCTCTCTGCCGTGCCCAGCGCTCGGAATAGTGGCGGCTCTCGCCGATGCTCCTCCAGTCGAGGCAATCGAAATAGTGCTCCCGCACGAGCGCCTGCTCGTCCGTCGGGAGCGCGCGCAAGCAGCGGTCGACGGTGTCGATGGCGTAGCGCGTCTTTTGCGCTTCCGCCTGCAAGCGCCCGATCGTCTCCTCGATGGTGATGCGACGGGCGGCGGCCTTCTCCACAGCGTTGAGCTCCTGCGAACCGCCGCGCGGCGCGTCCCCGTACTTCGAGATAGGTGCGGCCTCCCCGAGCCCGAGTTCGTACTTCTTCAGCTGGATGCGGGCTTCCTGGTTCGCCAGCGTCACGCGCAGTGCATTGTAGCTTTTCAGCAGCCGCTTCGTTTTCTCGACATATTCCTCTTGCTCGTTCATCGGTATCCCCCGTTATCCCGTCATTCCGTCATTTGCCCAGCAAGGAATCCGTTCATGATTCCCGCGCCCTCTTCGCCTGCCGGCGGAGCCGCCGCAGCTCGTCGTAATCAAGCCAGCCCGTCTTGCTATACTTCTTCGACGGCGCGACCCAGCGGAGCGGGATCTTCCCCTTGAAGAGATACAGCTTGCGTTTGATTTCGCCCTGCTGCGTCGAGAATCCCTTGACGTCGATATACTCCTGCCGCCCGTCCGGATACGTCACGAGGAAATCCGGCGTGTACGTGATGGCCCGGTAGCGCTTTCCCTCATACGTGAATCCCTCCTGCAGGACGATTTCCGGCTGCAGAAGGAACTCTTTCACCTCGTGCGCCTTTTCCAGCGCCTTGAGATACAGGTAGTAGTCACGCTCGGCCTTGCTGTCGAAGGCGATGCCGTCACAGAGGACTTTCTTGCTATGGTATTTCGTGTTCTTGTTGAAAAGCATTGCCGCACCTCCATCAAAACGGAACCTCTTCGTCCGGCACTGGCGGCGCTTCATACGGGAGGCTCGCGGCATGGGACGATTCTTCCTGCGCCCCATGCGCCTGCGCCTCCCTCGGCTGGGCGTTCTTCGGCCGCATGCCGAACTCGATACGCGCCACACTGATTTCCGTGAAGTACTTCGTCTGTCCGTCCTTCTCGTACTTGTCGGACACAATCTTTCCCTCGACAGTCACCTGCTGTCCCTTGATGAGGTTGTTCCCGCACACCTCTGCGGTCTTCCCCCACGTTACCAATTGTAAAAAGTAAGTTTTCCTTTTGTCGCCATACCCGTCATCGACGGCGAGCGTCATCCGGCAGACGCATCTGCCGTCCTGCAAGTACCTTGGCTCGGGGTCTTTCGTCAGCCGTCCGGAGCCGCACCAATGATTCATCTGTCGCCCTCCTTGAACCTCGTCCCGCCATCGCGGCGAGCGTTGCTGTGGTTTACATCGTCTTGCAGCTTCTGTCGCTTCTCGAAGTCAGCGCCCAGGCTCTCAAGCACAGACGTCGCCGCTGTGATGACGTCCGTGAGCTCGCGGCAGAGCTTCACCTTTGCCGCCTGCACATTGAACTTGTAAATGTTCGCCATGGCAGCCTCTTCTTCCGTCCAATGTCCGGAAGGCAGAACCTCTAAGACTCGCTGGTACCGTTCGGCTTCCTCCTCATACTCCTTCTTCGCTGTCACGGCCTCGCCGCACTCCTCGCAGACCTTCAGCATCCAGTCTGAAAGGCTCCAATCGTCGTAATACGACCCGTTGCATGGCCGCGGCAGAACCACTCTCACCATTCGTCTTCCTCCTCGTCAAATCCGTCAACACGCTTCCCGAGCAGCTTCCACAAAATCATTTCCGTAACGTCTGAAATGATTTCGAACATCGCATAGGCCGTCAGGCATCCTGACGCCATGAAGAATCCCTGCCGGAAAAGCTCACTTGCCTCCATGTTTTCACGCCTCCAAGACCGGCTTCTTTGCCGTCATGCCCTTGTACTTGCCATCCCTGCCGACAACGCGGTGCGGGTTCGTCCATTGCTCGCGGAACCTTCTCAGGAAGAGCCAGCTTTTCGGCTTCTCTCCCTTTTCGCCGAGCCTCCGGCCATACGTACGCCAGAGGTCGAAGGACGCATCCCTCTTGGCAGCTTCGATCTCTTCCTTCGTCGCCTTGCGCGTCCGGCATTCTCCACTCACCATATGAAAATTCCTCCTAGAATCGTTTATGAGCAGCTTTTTTCTTCCACGCGAACAAGATTACCTGTTTTGTGTCAGACGCGCTCCTGCGGCGAATCTCGCGGCGAGAGAGGCGATTCCTGTTTCATGGTTCATCCATCCCTTCTCGCTTCGCCGAGCATATCCATCTTTCCGACGGTCGTCTCGATGAGCCCTGCATATTGTGCTCCGAGCTTCCTGCCGATCATGTCCATGACGGCCTTGTCCTTCTTGTCCTGCAGGACGCGGTTGTAGAGGTCGCGGAACTGGGCGCGAGCGGTTCCTTCGTTCTTGCTCTCGAGCTCCCAGAGCGACATCCTGCCGAACCTCTTGACCGCCGTCTCGACTTCCGGACAGGACCATTTGAATGGACGGCTGTCATACGGGCTGCGCTCCTTCGCGAATCGGAGCGCTTCCTCCCAGGCTTCCCATGCGGACGGCTTTCCCGTGCCGGCGGCGTGCTCTTCCATCTTCTCGGCGGCCTCGCAGATTTCCGCGACGGTCGGGAAGAATTTCGATGTCCGCATGGCCTTCATGATGCCTGCGCGCACCTGCTGGAACGTGAACCCATAGAACTCGAACGCTGAGACGTAAACAGCGATTGTCTGCGCATCCGCCTTGGAGCTCGGGTATCCCTTCAAGACGGCGGCCAGCAGCTTCACCGTCGCGCTTCTTTCTTGGTCTGTCATTTCATCACCCTCCATTGTTCAGGATGTCTTGCACTTCATCGTAAATGTCCTCGGCGCTCGGCTGTTGCGGGCGGCTCTGCCGCTGTCGGGCCCTTGCCTTGTCCTCTGGCAACGGGAACACGCCCTTCCAGCCGTTCGCGACCGATTGGTTGAGGATGGCGGCCATCTTCGCCTGGTTCCCCTGCGAGAGGCGCTCGAGGTTCGCGACGTTCTGCCTCACCGCGTACGCCGTGAACGGCTCTCGCATCTGGCAGCGCATATCGACGAACGCGTCCCACGCCTCCGTGAGCTCGGGCGATGAATTGGCGAAGACCTCCGACGCTTTCGCGCGCACGTGCGCGCGCGTATCTTTCTTTACTCTCTCTTTTGTCTCTTTCTTATTAGATTGAAGGTTTTGCAAATCTTGCCTGATGCATCCGGCAGATTCTGCCTTATCATCAGGCAAATCTTGCCCTACCATGCGGCAATTTCTGCCTGATGGCGATTTGGAAAAGATTTCATCCATATGCATAAGCTTTCTTGCGGATTCTGTCACCGTGTACCAGTTCGTCCGATCCATGCCGTTACCGTGATGCTCGATTCGAACGTAACCACGGTGGAGCAAGCTCATAATGGTTTCTCTGATTGTTCGCTCACACCAGCAGCAGAATATCTTGCAAAGCTCTGGATAGGACACTCGAACGTACGCAACACCGTCCACAACGAACTTCCCGCTTTTCTCATTCGCAAGCGTCCAATAGGTGAAGTAGTTGAGCAAGATCGCCTCGTTCAATCCGATTTCTTTCGCGACCTCCGTATCAAACCAAGCGCGCACGTCCTCACCCCTCTCAGGCAATATGCACCACGGCCCCCGTGGCCTTCTCTATGGTGGCTCGGAACGCTGCCGCGTCGCTGTTGTCGTCGCTTAGATGCAGGAGCCAGACCTCTTTCGGCGGGTCGGGGTTGTCCTTCTCGAAGTAGCTTGTGAGGGCTTCGATGCTCATGTGCGTCTGCATGATGCGGCTGCCGCGCCTGCGGTCGACAATACCGTCGAGCTCGTTGTGCATGAGGATTTCCCCATCGTAGTTCGCTTCGACCATCCAGTAGTCGACGGCGGTGAACGTGTGCGGGATCCAGTTCGTGTCCGTCACATAGACGAGGCGCTCGCCGGTGTACCCGGAATCGATGAGGTATCCGTAGCACTCTGCATCGTGGTTGCAGAGGAACGGGCTGACGCCAAAGGAGCCGAGCATCTGCATCCGCAGGATCGGCATCGACTGCACGCCAGGGTAGCGGTTCGCTACCTGCTGCGGTCCGTACACCTTCGTCCCGCGTCTCAGGAGGTCTGGAATCGCTCTTGCGTGGTCTCCGTGCACATGCGAAATCAAGCACCCTGCGATTTCGCTTACACGGTAGTCGAGCTTTTCCTGGATGGTTGAGAACGGGATGCCGGCTTCGAGCAGCAGGGATGTCTTGCCGTCGCTCACGCGATAGCAGTTTCCCTTGCTGCCCGTTGCCAGTACATCAATCTGCATCAGAAGTTCGGCACCGCATCGGCCGTGGGTGCTGCGGCTTCTGATGCAGCCGGCTTTGCCGGTGCGTCAAACGGGGTCGGCGCTTCCTGATGTGCAGGCTCTGCCTCGACATCGACGGGCGGCTGCCAGTTGCGGTCGTTGTCGACGTAGCTGGTGCTTCCTCCCTTGCCGATGACGGCCTGGTCGCGCTCGATTGCTGTGGCCATGGCCTCGCCCTGCATGTCGACGCTCATGATGCCGTACTTGCTGATCAGGAGCTTCAAGACCGTCTTGAGGGCCATCGCGTTGAAGTTCGAGCTCCATACTGAGCTGCTCTTTCCGGAGCGCTTATCGTATGCAAAGCTCTTGCTAAATTCGGAAGCATGGCGCTCCATGTCCTCTTTCGGCATGTAGAGCGTCTTGCTGAAACCGTTGAGGAGCTCGAAGTAGGCGACATACCCAATGACGCGATCGCTCTTCTTCTTGCCCTTCACAATCTCGCCGGTGATGAAGTCGACATCCTCAACCTGACCTTCGTATACGGTCGCGGCGTTGATCGTGCGGTACTGCCCGCTGCGCATTGCGAGCTGGATGAAGCCCTTGTAGCCCATCTGAAACTGCGCCTGATTGCCGTACGGGATGATGTAGGCAAACCCGAGGTTTGGGTTGATCGGGAGCTTCAGGGTAGCGGCCGTCATCGCGGCGGCGAGCGTCGTCTTCGGGTCGCATGCGGCGAGCTGTGGCGTCTGCTTGACGAGGCTCAGGAGGCTCGTAGCGAAGGCCCCCGCTCCCTTGTCGAGCACTTCGTTGAACTTGCGGCGGAGGTTGTCTCCGTTCATCCACCCTTCGAGGGTGGCGATGTTCTGGCTTGCTTTTGCTGGCATAGTGTTCATGATGCTTCTCCTTTACTCCAGTTCAATTCTCAAATCTTTATCCTCGGCCGATACGACCAGACGGATGGTCTGCTCGCTCATCGGACGGATGTGGCACACGCTTTCTGCCTGGTCGATGATGACAGGCAGGTGCATCCCATAGTGGGCGTCGAGGGTCTCGATGATTTCGAGGCCGGCGTTGATGCGGGCGGCCGTGTTCGCGCTCTTGTACTCGACGAGCTGGCCGGCCGCATTCGGGATGAGAGGCTCGCAGCATTCCTTGAGCCCGCCGTTGATCTGCTCCTTGAACAGGAGCCAGCTGACGGTCTGGAACTTGCTGTTGATATTCTCGGTCACCATGCGGACCTTCGCCCGCGTGAATTCCTCGCAGAGATGGATGCCCTCTTCGACGTGCTCGAGGTTCTTCGCCGTGTCGGCCTGCTCGGCCTTGAGCTCGTCGATGCGCTTGCGCGTGGCGGCTCCTGCCTTGTCCTGTGCGAGCTTGTCGCGGATTTCCGTCTCCTGTGCCTCAAGGTCTGCGAGCTCTTCCTCGTTCGGGTTGACATCCGGATTGGCATTGCGGAGCTCTGAGATGCGCTTCACGGCTTCGAGATACTCCTTCGTCGTCTCGTACGCGACCGGCTCTTTGACCGTGGCGCGCGCGGAATTGATGGCGTCTGAGAGGCGCTTCTTTTCTTCTCCCATCTTCTCAAGCTCGGACTCAAGGCTCTTGAGCTTTGTCTCGTGTTCCTCGATGACCGTCTTGCTGTACTGCTGGCCGCGCCGGTTGATGTCCTGCAGGCGGTCGGTCTTCTTCTTGAGGAACGCCTCTTTCTTTTCTTCCAACTGGTGCTCTGGGATGGGCTGGCCGCAGGTCGGGCAGAGCCCCGTGCCGGCATCCCATTGCTCTTTCGATACACGGTCGAATTCTTCGAGGAGCTCCTGCCGCTTCTCGTTGGTTTTGGTGAGCTCGGTCGATACATCTTCTTCCTCGTACGTGAGGCTGCGGTATTTCTTGTCCGTTTCGGCCAGCTGCGTTTCGAGGTCGTTGATAATCTTGAACGCTTCGGCGTTCTGTTCGTTCGCCTCCTTCATGACACGCGCGCGTTCCTTTTCGATGCCTGCTTTGAGCCCTGCGATGGCTTCCGTGCGCGCCTCGCGCTTTACCTCCGGGCTGTCAGTCTTGAGCTCTTCGCGCCGTGCCTGGATGCCCTTGAGCTTCTTCTGGAAGGCTTCTTTCTCGTCATCCGCGAGCGGTTCTGGAACACCCTTTTCGAGCTCGTCGATGCGTTCGGGCAGGTATTCGAGCTGCTTGTTCAGCTTGCGGCGCTCGGCTTTCGCGATTTCCTTGTATTCGTCAATGCTGTAGCTGTCTTTTTCCGTTCCGGGGATCCGCAGGAAGTCTTTCAGGCGTTCGAGATGGTTTTCCTTGATGACTTTGCTGTCGCTGACGTCGCCGCAGACATGGAAGAGCACGCGGCGGCGGTCTTCGGACTTCATCGTCTCGGCGAAGTAGCCGAGGATGGTCGTCATGAGGACGCGCTCCGTGTCTCCGCCGCAGGCGTCCTTCATGAGCGCGCCATAGGCCTTTTTCATGGTCGGCACGCCGTTGTGGCAGTAGTCTGTGACGTGCCCGCTGAATTCCTTCGTGGCGCTGCCGCGCTTCTTCTTCCACACCTCGTGAAAGTCTTTCTGGAAGGTCGCGATGCTACCGTCTTCGAGCTCGACCTTCATTTCCGCGATGTGGTGCAGCTCGTGCGTGCCGGCGGTCTTCGGCGTGAAATCCTTCTCGCCCGTCTCGGGCTGGTCCGTCAGGAGCCAGAGAATCGCGTTCGCGATCGTCGTCTTGCCCGTGCCGTTATCGCCGTAGATGGCGGCATCCTTTCCCTCAAAGTCATACGTCGCGTCCTTGATGGCACGGAAGTTTTCGAGGCGCAGGGTCAAAATTTTCATTGGTGCTTCTCCTTCTTTCATGGTATAATTCTGTCAGACGTTTTATTGGTGTAACGTCCTTCATACGCCGTCCGGGGTTCCTTCCCCCGGGCGGCTTTTCACGTCTCACAGCATCGCGAGCGCGTAGCCGATGACGAAGGCCGCGCCCGCGAGGATGGTGAGCACCGCCCACCCGAGCGGCGTCAGAGACTTGAAAAAGAAGATTGCTTCTGTCATTCTCCGTCCTCCCTTACGAAGTAGTTGATGCGAATCTGGTCTCCCGGGTGGATGACGCAGCCCTGTTCCTTGATCCACGGATTCCGCTCGATGATGCCCTGCTCGAATTCGAGGATGTACCGGCGTCCGCCAGTGTTCTTGAGGAGGTACGCCTCAGAAATGGTGCGCAGCGTATCCCCTTCCTGGACGCTGTACGTCTCCTCGACCAGCCGCTGGTGGCTCTCCTTGTAGCTCTCGCAAGCTCCCATCATCAAGAATCCCGTTGCCGCGATTGCAAAGCAGATCGCGGCTTTTTTGAATGCCATCGTCTGCGCCGCGCGCTTTTCCGCGACGCGCTCCCGGAGGGTCTTCATGCGCCCACCAGCTTCCGCGCCGTCTGGATTTCCTCGGCCTTCTCCACTTCGGCCACGATGTCGGAGCCTGTGTAGTCGCGGATGAACTTGTTCAGCACCGACGTCGGCACCTTCTTGCGCGGGCCGAAACGCATCGAAATCAAGAGACCGGCGTTAATGATGCGGTTCACGAACTCGCGTGTCGTCCCGCCGAGTGCGACGGCCACTTCATCCGTTGTCAGCAGCTTGTCCACGGGCATCTCCGTGACCTGCGTTTTTTCCTTCTTCATGTCCATTCTCCTTTCTTCAGGCCGTCTCTTTGACGCCCGGCACGCGCTTGAGCTCCTCAAAGCACTTGTCCATCTCGTTCTTGTGGTAAAGTGCAAGACCGAGCAACCGGAAATCATGCGAGCTCATCTTGTGCAGGAGCTCCACGAACTCCTTCGAAGAATCCTCATAGAGCTTTTCCTCTGGATACGAAAGCATATGTCATCACCTCCTTCCTTTCAGCCTGCATCAACCTGCATCAGCTGGTAGTGGATGGCATCGCGGCTGTCCACCTCGGCCGTGCGGTCAGTGTAGTAGATTTCCCATGCCCAGAGCGTGGCCTTGATGGCCTTCGCGTCGTGCTGCTGATCCATCGTCTCAAAGTACGTCGGCGGTTCGCGGATGACAACGGGGTCATACATGAACACGGCTGCGGACTTGCATCCCCCGCGCAAACGCGAGCGCGCGAAGTCGATGGCCTTCTGGTCGTCGTAGAACACGCGGCGTTTGAAGTGAAAGCACGTCTGCTTGCGGTTCTCTGCAATCTTCAGCACGACGTAGTAGCGGACGGGCTCGCCTGCCTTGATGGGCTCGGCTACCTCGGTCGGCTCGGCTGGTGCTTCTTCCGCAACTGCCGACTCCTCGGCCTCTTCCTCGCGGCGGTCGTAAATGACCTTGTCGTGACGCTTCTTGTAGACCAGCGTGCCGACGTTCGGGATATTCTTCTTCGCGCATGGCTGCATGGTGCTCAAATCCTCGCCATCCTCGAATTCGACGGCATAGATGCTGACCGTGCGGCTGGTACCGAGGTCGCTACCTGCAAACCATGCGATGGCGAGTCCTTCGCTCTCGTATTCCTCATAGCGGCGGTACGTGCGGGCATTCATGCCAGCCGTCTCGCGGATGGCGATGTATTTCGTGGTCGTTTTCATTGGTGTTTCCTCCCTTGGTTGTGGCTCCTTGTTTTACACCTTGACCGGCTGCTCGAAGAGTACGAGCACCTTCTCGTTCCAGCCGATGTTGTATCCGCTGTGGCCGTTGCGGGTGAATGGCTTTTCCTCGCCGTATTCGCGGCCCTTGTCCGTGAGGCGCCATTCCTTGCCCTCCTTCTTCTGAAGGCCGAGCTCGGCGAGCTTCGCGTTCGCGTCTGACGCTTTCGGATTGCCCGTCTTGGAAAGGAGCCCGAGTTTTCCGGCGAGCATCGTCGCGTTGAGGTAGCCGGGATTCTCCTCTGCTGGAATCAGGCGCTTCAGCGGGGCCGTGTCGATGCCGTAGGATTCGCCGACCATCTCCATCGCCGACGCGAGCGCCATGCCGTGCTTCACGGCGAAGACGCGCTCGATGCTCTCGGCCGTCTTGCCGATATCCCGCACCGCCGTGCCGATCATGCGCGTGCGGTAATGCGGATTCGGTGCGAGCTGCGGAACCGCGAGCTGCTTCTGCATCGCTTCAAAAGCATCTGCGTATTTCAGCTTCCACGAAATCGCCTTTGCGCCGGTGAAGCCCATGACCAGGAGGGAAAAGCCTTTCCAGTTCATGTAGTAGATTTTCTGCTCGCGCCCGTAGCTGTCGGGCTCTGTGGATTCCATGAACATCTGCCCAATTTTCGGCCGATCTTTTTCGTCTGCTGATTCCATAAGATTTTTGATGGAGTCAAGAACATGCTTGTGCTGTTTTTCGAAATGCTCTGCCACATTTCGGCTCGACGTCACGACCTGCTTATCGTTGATGGTTACCAATTCGTTCATGCTGTTTCTCCTTTCTTGCGTTTACGTAAGTCAGTCTGCAAAAAAAATTCGCAGAACATCCTCATTCGAGAGATTCAAATACTTGATGATCTTCTCGATTTCGCTGCGGTAGAAATCGCTTGCCCCATTCATCTTTCGATGAAGCGTAGCAGCATCGATTCCGATGGCATTTGCTACATTCTCAAGCGTCAGATTTCTGCGGACGACTTCTGCCTTGAACTCATTCTTTTGAAACAAGCTCGTGCCTCCTCTCTTGCGTTTACGTAATTTCTTACGTGTTCGTATTGCGTTTACGTATATTATAATACAGCCGTCGTTGCGTCTTGTCAATACGTAAACGCAAGTTTTCCTTTTATTTTTTCGTTTCTGTATTGCGTTTATGCAACCCTACTTATATAATAGAGAAAAAAGGAGTGATTCACCATGGCTAACGATATGGGCAAGAAATTGCGTGAATTAAGAGACGCGCGCGGACTCACCCAGCGCGAAGTGGCGAATGCCGTCGGCGTCACAGAGGCTACGGTGTCCAGATGGGAATCCGGGCACATCAACAACATGCGCCGTGATAAGATTGAAAGCCTTGCAAAAGTTCTTCAGGTTTCGCCACTAGTAATCATGGGAAGAGATGACGAGTCCCCCGCCCCGCCGGCCGCGCAGCCGCCGACCGCCCCGTACCGCGCGCCGCTCACCGAGCGAGACGAGCGCGACATCGAGAAGCGATTGCAGGCCATCCGCGACGACCTCGACAGCGAGAGCGGCATCGCCCTCCTCGGCGACCATCCGCTCACGGAAGACGAAAAAGAGCAGCTGCTCATCCCCATCCGGAGCGGGCTGGAGACGGCAAGGCTCATCGCGAAGAAGAAGTACACGCCG
>OMZR01000005.1 GCA_900315575.1 uncultured Veillonellaceae bacterium | reverse complement strand
GTTTATCGCAACAAAAAGCCGTCGATGCACGATACCGCGCTGCTTGAATATTATCCCATCCAAGTGCACTAACTTAATGACATTGCCTCTAGAGGGGGCTGTCAGCGAAGCTGACTGGGGGAGTAGTTGGGTGCTGGAGACAAACAGATCTGCAGCACGTTGCTAAAGACTTTAGCAACGATTGCATTCTTGTCAGGCTATCGCATCCTACTACTCCCACCACCGCTTCGCGGTCCCCCTCCCTCCAGAGGGAGGCTGAAGTTTGAATGGCTCATCGCTTAACTTAATGACATTACCGCTGGGGGTGGCTTTCCTAGTTCCTTCTTTTTCGCTTCTACCATACCATAAAATCCCCCGCAGATGGGGGAACGTGGCACGAAATGCACTTTTTTGGCACGGAATGCAGAAAACAAGAAAACGGACGAATTCCCGTACCAGGGATTCGTCCGTTTTCGTCGTATTTTATTTTTCCCAGCAGCGCCAGAACCTTCGTATGGAAGGCGTACCTCATTTCGTTTCATGTCTCAAAATCTGAACCATCTGCTTCCGAATCCCAGGAAACTCATCTCGCACAGTTTGATACACATCTTCCATGCGAAGCGTCTGATACCGATGGCACGTTTTTGCATTTCGTCTTGCAGGAATGCATCGAGAGACGCATCGCCCAAGAGCTTTGTACCCATGTCGATCTCCTCGACGATCTTCTGCAAGATAATTTTGTCTCTATGCTGCATAGAGCACTACCTGCTGATGCACTTCAATCATGTCCGTATCACGCATCGGGCCGTGAATCAGATCAACGTTCGTACCGAGGATGTCTTCCAATTCCTGTTTCATTCGTGCGAGCGTGAGGAGCGTGATGGGTTCGGAAAATTCGACAATGAGATCGACATCACTGCCTTGCCCTGCTGTTCCATCCGCTTGTGAACCAAAAAGCGTTACTTGGCGTACAGGATAATGATGTGCAATCCTCCGAACAGCCTCTTGAATGGTTGCAATTTCCATAAGACATCCCTCCTCATATCTTATTGTATTCTCTTTTACAAGCGGAATCAATCGGTTTTTACAATTCCCCGCAACACTTCTTCTGCTTTTTCGAGCTGCACGTCGCTCCCTGCGCCTTTCTGAAGTTCGACGACGACATCGGGGTCGATGCCTGTGCCGTCGATGCTGCGGCCGCTCGGGGTGTAGTATTTCGCAATCGTGAGCTTGACGGCGTCGTCGTGGTACATCGGGACGACGACCTGCACGGAGCCCTTGCCGTAGCTCGTCGTGCCGACGAGCGTTGCGGCGCCCGTGTCCTGCAGCGCGCCCGCGAGGATTTCGGCCGCACTTGCGCTGTTGCCGTCGATCAGCACGACGATCGGGTACTTGCTCGCTTCGAGGTCGGAGTCGTATTCCTGCGTCTTGCCATTCTTGTCCACGACGGAGACAATCGGGCCTTTCGGCACGACGAGATTCGCGACTTCCGTGCACGATTTGATGAGGCCGCCGGGGTTTTCGCGCAGGTCGAGGATCAGGCCTTTCATGCCCTGCCCTTCGAGCGCCGTCAGCTGTTCCTGGAATTCCTTGCCCGTGTTCTCGGCGAAGTTGCCAATGCGGATGTAGCCGAGACCCGTGCTTTCATCGAGCATCTTGCCTGCGACCGTCTTCATCTGGATCGTCGCGCGCTCGATCGTGTAGTCTGCATCCTCTTCGCCCTCGCGATGAATCGTCAGCGTAACGTTCGTGCCGACTTCGCCGCGGATGTGCAGCGCGATTTCCTCGGGCTGGTACTCGCTCGTCGGCGTGCCGTCGATGGCCGTGATCTCGTCACCCGCCTGCAGGCCCGCCTTTTCGCCCGGCGTGCCGTCCATGACGGAGATGACGGAGACTTTGCCGTCCTTGAAGCCCATGTAGATGCCGATGCCGCCGAACGTGCCCTCGGTCTGATCCATGAGCTGGCCGTACATCTTCGGATCCATGTAGAGCGAATGCGGGTCGCCGAGCGACTGCACCATGCCGCTGATGGCGCCGTCCATGAGCGCCGTGTCATCGACGTCGCCAACATAGCGCGATTCGATGAAGCGCCGCACGCCGACGAAGCGCACGAGGTTCTGAATGCTGTCGCCCGTGAAGCCGAGCGCATAGCTGATGCCGGCAATCGTGATGGCACTGCCGGCAATCGCGCAGCCGAGGCCCGCGAGGATGCCGAGCAGGATTTTCTTTTTCTTCATAAAATTTCCCTCTTAGAGATAGCCGTACGGGCTCACGGGCTCGCCATTCTGGCGAACCTCGAAATGACAGTGCGGGCCCGTGGAGTTGCCCGTCGAGCCGCAGTAGGAAATGGTCTGTCCCTGCGAGACCGACTGCCCCTCGCTGACGGCGAGCGACTGGTTGTGGCCGTAAAGCGTCGTGATGCCGCCGCCGTGGTCGATGATGACCGTGTTGCCATAGCCCGAAACCCAGCCCGCATACGTGACGGTGCCAGACTGTGCGGCATGCACGGGGATGCCGTAGTCGCCGCCGATGTCGAGGCCGCTGTGGAAACGCTGGTCGCCCGTAATCGGGTGCGTGCGCCAGCCGAACTCGCTCGTGATCGGCCCGGAAATCGGCCAAATCATGCCGCCCGAGCCCGAGCCTCCGCCCGAAGATGGCTCCACGCGGTAGTGGCTGCCGCGGATCATTTCAGCAATCTGCTTCGATGCCGCCATGAGCTCGTCATACTGCTGGTCGAAGACGGCCTTGTCGCTCTTCATCTTCTCGATGAGCGCTTTCTGCTTCGCGACTTTCTGCTCCATGACTTCGCGTGCCGCGCGTGTCTTCTGCTCTTCTTCGGCCTGCGTCTTCTTGTCTTTTTCAAGCTCAGCCTGCCGCGTCTCGATTTCCTGCTTCTCGTCGAGCACGGTATGCACGAGCTCGTAGTCGTCGTGAATGACGCGTTTCAGGAGATCCATGCGCGTCATGAGGTCGCCGAAATCCTTCGCGCCGAACAGCACGTCGAGGTACGAAATCTGGCCATGCATGTAGATGTCGCGCACGCGGGTGCCGAGGCGGTCGCTCTTCTGCTCGTAGTCCTTGCCGAGCACTTCGAGTCGGTCGCTGTTCTCCTTCATGCGGCCTTCCGTCTCATCGAGCGCGGCCTTGCACTGCTTGTGCTCGGCGATGGCCTTGTCCGCCTCCTCGTCAAGCTGGCGCTTGACCTCGGAAAAGCTCTCGATCTGCCCCTGAATCTCGTCGCTCTTCTGCTTCTTCTGCTGTGCCTGCTCCTCGTAGCTCTTCTGCTCGTCCTCGAGGGAGGCGGCGAAAGATGTAAGCGGAGCTGCGGCAATGGCAATTGCTACAGCCAGAGCTGTAAGTTTTGTGTTCTGGAATTGCAATGTTTTGCCTTCTTTCAGCGGATTCCCTTCGACTTCACAATCGATTATATTGCCAGTCTCTACCTTCGACACTCCCCCCGCCCTTCGGGCCCGTCCCCCCTCTGTGAGGGGGGCTGAAGTTTGGTTATACTTTCAAGAACCGTTTCAGCGAGAGTGCTGAGCCGAGGGCGCCGATGGCCATGCCGGCCAGCAGCAGCGCGACGGTGATATAGTTCATGGACGGGTATTGCGGCATCAGCGGGAAGAATGTCAGCGTATCCGTGATTTTTGCCGCCATCGCCGCATAGAAGCTCCGGAGCGCGACGGCCGCGATGACGCCGCCGACAAAGCCGAGCACCATGCCCTCGAGCAGGAACGGCCAGCGGATGAACCAGTCTGTCGCGCCGACGTATTTCATGATCGCGATTTCCTTGCGCCGCGCGAACACCGTCAGCCGGATCGTGTTGCTGATGATGAAAAGCGTCGCGCCCGCAAGCAGCACCATGAGCACGAGGCCGAAGATGCGGATAAGGCGCGTGATGGCGAACAGGTGCTCGATGACGTCCTGCCCGTACTTCGCTTCCTGAACACCGTCCATGCGGTCGATGGCTTTTGCGGCCGTCTCGACGAGGTCGGGGCTCTTGACGACGACTTCGAACGAATCGGGCAGCGGATTCTTGTCGCCAAGCGCGTCCAGGAGATATTTCTGGTCGCCGAGACGGTCCTCGAGGCGCGCTTTCGCCTCGTCCTTGCTGATATAGCGGATGCTCTCGATCCCCTGCAGCGCCTCGATGTCGGAGGCGATGTCCTGTCGGTCGTCAGCACTCAACCCATCTTCGAGGTAGACGCTGATCTGCACCTGCGACTCGAGCGCCGACGCCATGCGGTTCATATTGAGCACGAGCAGCAGGAACACGCCGAGCACGAACAGCGAGACGGCGACCGTGCCGATGGACGCGAAGCTCATCCAGTTGTTGCGCCGCAGGCTGCGGAAGACCTCCTGGATGAAATACTCACTTGTTTGCAGCTTCATACCCATACCCCCCTCGCGCCTCGTCGCGCACGATGTGACCGTCCTCGATGGCGATGACGCGGCGGCGCATCGTGTCGACGATGGCCTTGTCATGCGTCGCCATGACGATGGTCGTGCCTGCGCGGTTGATGCGCGTGAAGATGTCCATGATGTCCCAGCTCGTCTCGGGGTCGAGGTTGCCCGTCGGCTCGTCGGCGATGACGATGGCCGGGTCGTTGACGATAGCGCGCGCAATCGCGACGCGCTGCTGCTCGCCGCCCGAAAGCTGATGCGGGAAGCACTTGTACTTGTCGCGCAGGCCGACGACGTCGAGCACGGAATTGACACTCCGCTGCTTCAGGCGGCGCGGCGCCTCGATGACCTGCATGGCAAAGGCCACGTTCTCAAAGACTGTCTTGTCGGGAAGCAGGCGGTAGTCCTGGAAAATGACGCCGAGCTCGCGCCGCAGATACGGCACTTCCTTGCGCGTCATCTTGCGGATGTCGTGGCCGTTGACGACGAGCTCGCCCGATGTCGGAAGCTCCTCGCGGAACAGCATCTTGATGAACGTCGATTTCCCCGCGCCGCTCGCGCCGACGATAAAGACGAACTCGCCGCTCTCGATATCGACGCTCGCCCGGTCGAGCGCCACGGCGCCGTTGTCGTAGATTTTCGAGACGTTTCGCATATGGATCAAGGAACAGTCCTCCCTCATCATTTCGTTTTGGCCCCTTCTTTGAGGGGGCTGTCGCCGATAGGCGACTGGGGGAGTCCCCTGCACGACTGGTGAAAAAGTAGAATACAACTTTCGCGGGTGCGCATAAGAATTTCACCATCGCACCCGCGGAAGTTCTGTCTCTTTCCTCACACAATCCTACAAGGGACTCCCCCCGCCGCTCACGCGGCCCGTCCCCCCTCTGGGAGGGGGGCTCCTGTATAAGATATGCTCATTCGCCCTTGGAAGGGCTTCCGTATTTCATTTCTTTCCTGCATCCGTATCCAGCAATCCGACCGCGAGTTCCGCGCTCCGTTCCGCGAGGCCGCGCTGCTTTTTGAGCAGGGCCGCCGTGTGCTGGCGGATGGCTTTGCGGTGTTCCCATTTATCCTGCACGGCGGCGAGGAGTTCGTCCGGCGTGACGTTTTCGAGGCTGCCGACGGGCGTCTCGCCGATGGAGTCGAGGAAGCGGTCGATTTTCGGATCGTACGAGATGCCGATCATCGGCACGCCCATGACGCCAGCGAAGATCAGCGCGTGGAGGCGGATGGCAATCATGAGGTCCATGTTGCCGACGAGCGAAAGGAGCTCGTGCGTGCGGTATTCGCCGGGCAGCACCGTCACCTGCGCTTTCGCCGCGCCCTCGATGCGCTCCGCGATGGATTCTGCCGCGCGGACGTCCTCGGGGTACTGCATCGGCAGGAACACGACGCGCGCATCATAGCGCATGACGACTTCCTGCGCGACGCTCGCGAGCACGTCCTTGTAATGCGTCCAGCCGCACCACTCGCGCACGGAGATGCCGATGACGGGCTTTGCGCCTTCGGCTCCGGCCTCTGTCAGGATGTGGCGTCCCGCCTCTTTGTCGACAGGATGAATGGCGAGCACGGCATCGGCCGTCGCCTCGATGCGCGGCTTCCGGATGCCGAGGCGCGCGAGTTCTTCGAGCGAGCCGTGGTCGCGGACGGTGATGAGCTTCGTGCGATTCACGATTTTTTTCATGAGCCAGCGCGCGAGACCGCCCTCGATGGGGCCGATGCCCTGCGCGTAGAGCATGACGGGCGTGTGCACGGCGAGCGCGAGAAAGATGATGCCGAGGTAGTAGTAAAGGCTCCGGCGGCTCGTGACATTCTGCAGCAGGCTGCCACCGCCCGAAATCAGGAGGTCGGCATGGCCTAAAAGCTGCAGGATGGCCGTGATGTCGAGCCAGCCCACGGCATCGACGCCGTGGCGCTCCCTCGTGTCCTCCGGATCCGCCGAGATGACCGTGATATGCAGTTTTGGGTCGAGGTCGGATAGGACTTCCAGCATCGCCGCGAGCATCGCTTCGTCGCCCGCGTTCTTCGAGCCGTAGTATCCGGATACCACAAGGTTCCTCATAGGCCTTTCGATTTCTCCTCTTTTTATTTTGTCACTTTCGCAAGCAGGCGCTGCCAGAGCTCGATGAGCACCATGCAGACCGCGCCGATGGCGGCGCCGAGCGCGATGCCGCCGATGCCGCGCATGAACGACATGTAGATTGGCGTGCGCATGTGCGCAAATGTCTCGACCATCGAACCCTGCCCGATCGTCGCGACGAGCACGAGCGCGAAGAACACCATCGTCGGCCACTTGCGCCAGAACGCCATGACGGCGAGCATGAAGGCCGGATGACCAATCAAAAGTTCTTTCGTGCGCGGACGCGCATAGAATGCCTGCTCGAGCACGGCGCGGAAATGGAGCTCCGTCTGCGAAACGGGCATGCCGCTCGTATGGCCGCTGCGCGCGACAAAGACGATGGCCGCGACGCCGACGATGGCGAGGCCGATCAGCGTCTTGATGCGCACAGGCATGTCGAGGATGCGCTTGAGCTGCTCCATGACGCCCTGCGTGTCGTCCATGCGGCCATCAAAGACGTCAAAGCGCTGCAGGAACGCGATGCCGACGAGCACGAGCGGCAGCACGAACGTCAGCTTGATGCCGCGAAAAATCTGGAATTCCAGGAGATACTCCGTATCAGCAAGCGAACCCGAAAGGTACGCCGCGCCGATGTACGAGAGCGCGCCCGTCACGACGAGCGCGACAGCCGCCGTCACAATCAGCACGGGCAGGCTCTTTCCCGCCTCGGCTTTCTTTGCGCGGATGCGGTCGAGCTGCCAGATGACGGCGAGCGACGGGAAGACATTCGCACTCGCGAATGCCGCGAGCACGCGAATCTTCGAACCCGCGCCCATGAAGACCGGCACGGCCGCGCAGAGGCCGAAGATGACGAAAAGAATCAGCTGCCACTTCGCCGACGCATTGAGCCGCGGGATAATCAGCGAGAGATAGAGCACGCCCGCCGCCGCGACGCCGAGCATCAGGATGCCGCGCAGGACTTTGGACGGATAGAACTTCTGGAACGTATCGGACGGGCCGATCGTGAAGCCATGCGAGACGAGCGCATCATGCGTATCGCGGAAATACTGCATGTTCGTTTCCATCAGCGTCATGCCCGGCACCGGCTGGTCATAGATGCGCAGGAGGTCGATGCGGATGTTGCGCTCCATGTCCGTATTCGCCCAGCGCTCGACGGCCGTGGCCGCCTTGAGCTTCGGCTGCTCGTCCTTCGGGATGGAGTAGAGGCGCGCGACATGGTCATAGCCGAGACCTTTCGCGAGCTCTTCCATGCCCGTCTGCTTGTAAAACTGGAGCTGCGTGACATCCTCGATCAGGCCGAGATTGATCTGGCGCTCGCGCATCGCGTCAATCGTCGCCTGGATTGCTTCCGTCGTGCTCGACGAGCCGAGCGTCTGCTTGCCCGAGAACACGATTTCGGAAATCTGGAAACCATCGAGGCGGTCAAACACGGCCCTGACATCGTCCGGCGTGCACTTCTCGTAATTGCTCGGACGCGCGAGGACGTAGAACCCCGCATCGTTGACGATCTTCATCTCGTCCGTCGGCATGCCGAGGTTCATCTTGAGGAGTGTCTCATAATTCGCCTTGACGGCGAGCACTTCCTGCCCGCCTGCCTGCAGCACCGTCACACGGTCCGCGCCGAGGCGGCGGACGAGGTCTTCTTTGACCTCTTTGTACGTCTGGGTGTCATGGCCCGTAACATAGGCTTCCGTGCCGACAATCTTTCCTTGCTCGACAAGCGTGCGCCAGGCGGGATCCGTCATCGTGCCGTCATGGTAGCTCTCGAGCAGGCGCGCGCCGGCGATGGCCGTTGCCTTGCCATTCGCGTTGAGCTTCTGGAACGTCGTCTCGTAGACGGCGAGCGACGTGATGCCCGCTTCTTTCGCCTGTGCGAGGACATCGGCTTCCGGCACGCCTTCCATCTGCGCGAGCTTCTGCAGGCCTTCGTAGTCGATGGCCATGTCGACGCGCGTATTCGCCGTTTCGACATGGTGGCGCTGCACGTCAATCGCGAGCGCCGCAACGAGGCCGATGACGATGACGGCAATCAGGAATCTGCTGTATTTGAAAACTTTCATTCGAAATGTTTCCTTCTTATTCGTAATAAGGTGCGAGCACGTCAGAGCTGCCGGCGTTCGCATCATATGTCGCCGTGATGACGACTTTGCCCGCCTGCATCTTCGTGTCCGTCACGCGCAGGCCGAACGGCATCTTGCCGCGCTTGACGATGGGGATGTCGCCGAACAGGCTGCCGAGGCTCGCCTTGCCGAACGGCGCATTCGAGAGCGTCAGGCTCGTCATGTGGAACAAGAGCTCGCCACAGTCATCGACGACCGTGCCCGTGAGCTCGGCGTCCGCCATGCGGCCGAACACCTTGACATTCGCCTTCACCGTCACGCCATCGGGCGCAATCGAAACTTCGGCGTTTTCAAGCTTGTCGGCCTTGCGTGCGAGGAGCTCCTTGAGGTTGTCCTCCGTCACGATGCCCGTGAGCTTGAGCTCGCCCGCGCTCTTGACCTGGACATCTTCGCTATTCACGAGTGCCGGCATGTCGAGGCGCACGTCCGAGCCATCGAGCGCGAGCTCGCTGACAAGGACTTCGCCGAGACGTCCCTGATGCACGACAGCATGGACATGGTCGATCTGGCCTAAAAGCATCAGGAAGCGCGGCGTCGAGGAAAACTGCACCATGACGTCCTGCGAACCCGTCTTCGCCGTGATGCGGTGCGCGACCGTGCTCTCGGCAAGCGCCGGAGCCACGACCTCGCCAAACGCGAGCACGATGGCAATCAGCAGGATGACGGCAATCGAAATCTTAGATTTCATGGTTCGCCTTGGCCGAGAGGTAGGCGCGGATGAACGGGTCGAGATCGCCATCCATGACGGCCTGCACGTTGCCCGTTTCCTCGTTCGTGCGATGGTCTTTCACCATCGTATAGGGCTGGAAGACATAGGAGCGGATCTGGCTGCCCCACTCGATCTTCTGCTGGTCGCCCTCAAGCTTCGCGAGCTCCTTCTCCTTCTTCTCCTGCTCGAGCTCGAACAGCTTGGCACGGAGCATCTTGAGGCACTGCTCGCGGTTCTGGAGCTGCGAGCGCTCGTTCTGGCACTGCACGACGATGCCCGTCGGCTCATGCGTCATGCGCACGGCGGACGACGTCTTGTTGATGTGCTGGCCGCCAGCGCCCGAAGCGCGGTACGTATCGACGCGGACGTCGGCCATGTTGATGTCCACCTCGACGGCGTCATCGATTTCCGGCATGATGTCGCAGGCCGCAAACGACGTGTGGCGGCGCGCATTCGCATCAAACGGCGAAATGCGCACGAGGCGGTGGATGCCCTTCTCCGACTTCAGGAAGCCGTAGGCATTGTGACCCTTGATGAAGAGCGTCGCCGATTTGACGCCGGCCTCATCGCCGGGCAGCAGGTCGGCCGTCTCGACCGTAAAGCCGTGGCGCTCGGCCCAGCGGCCGTACATGCGCAGCAGCATCTGCGTCCAGTCCTGTGCCTCTGTTCCGCCCGCACCCGCATGGAGCGTGAGGATGGCGTTGTTCGCATCATAGGGGCCAGAGAGCAGCACTTCGAGCTGGAGATTTTCGAGGCCTTCGGCGACGTTGTCGAGGTCGCTGTTGATTTCGTCTTCGAGCGACTCGTCTTCATCCTCGACAGCCATTTCCCAGAGCGTCTGGGCATCTTCGAATTTCGTCTTGAGGTTCTTGTACTTGTCGACGCTGATCTTGACGTCGTTGAGTTCCTGGTTGATCTTCTGCGCTTCTTCGGCGTCATCCCAGAACGTCGGCTCGCCCATCTTGTACTCGAGCTCGGCAATCTTCTCTTCCTTTGCCGGGACTTCGAGCGACTGCTCCATCTGGTCGAGCTTTTCCTGGAGTTCCCCGAGACGGGGCTTGATATCTTCTAGCATTTCGTTCCTTTCGTTACTTTTCAGCCTCCCTCTTTGAGGGAGGGGGACCGCGAAGCGGTGGTGGGAGTAGTTGGATGCGTCAGCCTGACAAGAATACCAACTTGTCCTTAGCGATTTTTCTTGCTGCGTTTCTTTGTCGATTCGGCCGCGCTGACATCTTCGCCATGCGCCGCCATAGCGCTCTTGAGATGGTCGGAGAGCTGGCTCTTCTGCTTTTCGATTTCCTGCTCGGCGCGACGCTTCTGCGCCTCGGCCTGCATGGCCTCCTGCTGCTCCGGCGTCACGATGCTGACGTGGTACATGAGCGAGGCAATCTGGTCCATGATGGCGCCTTCCATCTCCTCGAACATGTTGAGCGCCTCGATCTTGTACTCGGCGAGCGGATTGCGCTGGCCGTAGGCGCGCAGGTTGATGCCATCACGGAGCATGTCCATGTGGTCGAGGTGTTCCATCCACTTCGTATCGACGACGCGCAGCATGACGACTTTCTCGAGCTCGCGCATGTTCTCTTCACCGAACAGCAGCTCGCGCTGGTTGTAGCCTTCGAGCGCCGTCTTTTCGAGCGTCTCCTTCAGGCCGTCGCGGCTCATCTCGGCGAGCTCTTCCTTCTTGAGCTTGCCCTGCGGCGCATAGATCTTCTCGGCGTCCTCGATGAGGCCGTCGAGCGTCCATTCCTCCGGATAGAGCTTCTCGTTCGCGTACTGGTCCATTTCCGTCTTGATGATGTGGTTGACCATAGAGAGGATGTTTTCCTTCAGGTTCTCGCCCGTCAGGATCTTGCGGCGCTCGCCATACATGACCTCGCGCTGCTGGTTCATGACATCGTCGTACTCGAGGACGTGCTTGCGGATGTCGAAGTTGCGCGCCTCGACCTTCTTCTGCGCGTGCTCGATGGAGTTCGTGATGAGCTTGTGCTCGATCGGCTCGTCTTCTTCCATGCCGAGCTTGTCCATGATTTTCGTCACGCGGTCGGACGCGAAGAGGCGCAGCAGGTCGTCTTCGAGCGACAGGTAGAAGCGCGATGCGCCCGGGTCGCCCTGGCGGCCGGCACGGCCGCGCAGCTGGTTGTCGATGCGGCGGGACTCATGGCGCTCCGTGCCGACGATGAACAGGCCGCCGAGCTCTTCGACGCCCTCGCCGAGCTTGATGTCCGTGCCGCGGCCCGCCATGTTCGTCGCAATCGTCACAGCGCCCTTCTGGCCGGCATCGGCGACGATCTGCGCCTCGCGCTCATGGTTCTTCGCATTGAGCACATTATGCTCGATGCCGAGGTGGCGCAGAATCGTGCTGAGCTCCTCCGACTGCGTGATCGACGTCGTGCCGATCAGCACTGGCTGTCCTTTTGCGTGGATTTCTGCCACGGCCTTGCCGACCGCCTTGTACTTCGCGCGCTTCGTCTTGTAGATGACATCCGGATAGTCGACGCGGCGCACGGGCTTGTTCGTCGGGACGACGACGACGGGCAGATTGTAGATCTTGAGGAATTCGTCCTCCTCCGTCTTCGCCGTGCCCGTCATGCCCGCGAGCTTGTCGTACATGCGGAAATAATTCTGGAACGTGATCGTCGCGAGCGTCTGGCTCTCGCGCTGCACCTTGACACCTTCCTTTGCCTCGATGGCCTGATGCAGGCCGTCGCTGAAGCGGCGTCCCGGCATGATGCGGCCCGTGAATTCGTCAACGATGATGACTTCGCCGTCCTTGACGATGTAGTCGCGATCGCGCTTCATGAGCGCCTTTGCGCGCAGGGCTGCCGTGAAGCAGTGCGAGTATTCGATGTTCTCCGGCGCATAGAGGTTCTGCACGCCGATGAGCTTCTCGACTTTTGGCACGGCGCTGTCGACCGGCGAAATCGTCTTCTGCTTTTCATCGACCTTGTAATCGACGCCCTCTTTGAGGCCGGCGACGGCATGCGCCATCTTGACATAGATGTCCGTCGACTTCTGGCCCGGGCCCGAGATAATCAGCGGCGTACGCGCCTCGTCGATCAGGATGGAGTCCACCTCGTCGACGATGGCATAGTGGAGCGGACGCTGCACCATCTGGCGCTCGTCGATGACCATGTTGTCGCGCAGGTAATCGAAACCGAACTCGTTGTTCGTACCGAACGTGACATCGCAGCTGTAAGCAAACTTGCGCTCTGGGAAGTCCATGTCGTGCGCAATCAGGCCGACCGAAAGGCCGAGGAAGCGGTAGAGGCGGCCCATCCACTCCGAGTCGCGTTTCGCGAGGTAATCGTTGACCGTGACCATGTGGACGCCCTTGCCCGTCAATGCATTGAGATAGACCGGCAACGTCGCGACGAGCGTCTTGCCTTCGCCCGTGCGCATCTCGGCGATGCGGCCATCATGCAGGCACATGCCGCCGATCAGCTGCACGTCGAAATGGCGCATGCCGAGCACGCGCCGCGAGCCCTCGCGCACGACTGCGAATGCCTCGGGCAGGATATCGTCCAGCGTCTCGCCCTTTGCGAGCCGCTCGCGGAACTCGTCCGTCTTGCCCGTGAGCTTGGCGTCCGTGAGGCCCTGCATCTCAGGCTCGAGCGCATTGATCTTCTCGACGACCTTTTGGTAGGCCGCGATGTACTGGTCGTTGTTGTCACCCAGGAATCGTTTCAGAAAACCCAGCAAATGTATCCACTCCTCGAAGGAATCTATTTTATGGCATTTTTATTCCGTCTACGTTGTAAAATCCATCTATTGATTTTATCAGACACGTTTATAGAAGTCAATAAAAGCAGGAAGGGCGAATGTGCTCGTCTTCCTGCTTCTTCCATGGAATGCTCTTCCATGGAATGCTTATTCCCTGCTTCCAGATTCTTTTTCCAAGATGGCACAATCCTCGTTGTACCGGGTGAAGAGATACGCGAGGAGGAGCGTCATCTCTTTTGTTGAAAGCTCTATCGAAGCAAAGGCTTCCTGCACGGCATCCTTCATCGCGTCGACATGCTCCGTCGGCGTCGGATAGAATCCCCATTGCCGCGGCATCTTCAGCAGCTCGTCAAGCTGCCGTTCCTTCACCAGACGCAGCGACGCCGGATGCTGCTTGAAGTACGGCATGTCCCCGAGAAAATCGTCGACAGACCGCAGGATGCGCGGCATCGTCTGGACGATCTCCTCCATATCATCGAGCGTCTTCGGTGCACGCAAGATTGAACCATGCGAAATGCGGTAGACATAGTAAAGGAATGGCGTACAGACATACGTCTTCGCACGGAACAGGCACGGGATAACAAAGAGGCAGTCCTCATGATACCGTGTTTTCGGAAAGCGGATGTGATAGCGTTCGAGGAAGTCGCGGCGGAAGAACTTGTTCCAGATTGCCGCGCTCGCATACTGGTCGTACCATGCCATGCGCCCTTCCATCGTATCGGACAGCACATAAGGGTGCTCTTTGTGCGCAGGATCGTCAAAACGCGGATGGAGATGATTGTCGCCATCGAGGAGGTCGTAGCATCCCATCGACGCTGTAACGTCCGCCTGCGTCTGATCTGCGAGATCCGCCATGTACTGAAGCCCATTCTGCGCACCGAGGAAATCGTCGTTGTCCAGAAATGTTACATACCGTCCGTGCGCAAGATCGATGCCATGATTCCGCGCAGCCCAGGCGCCTTCATTCTTCTGCCGCACAAGATGGAACCGCGCATCACCGCCATACTTTTCCTCACAGAGCTCCGCCCCACCATCCGTCGAGCCATCATCAACGACAAAGACCTCGAAATCCTGGCACGTCTGTGCAAAGATGCTGTCAATGCATTCCTCGATGTATCTCCGCCGGTTGTAGAGCGGGATGATGATAGAAACCAGCGGCTGATATGTTTTCATGGTCTTCTCCTTGCAATACAAAAAGGGACTGCCGCACGCTCCTGCGCGGGCAGTCCCCTGCGAACCTTCGATTGTCAGATGACCGAGCCGCTTCAGTTGCCGGACTCGATCAGGCCGTAGTTGCCGTCCGTGCGGCGGTAGACGACGTTGACTTCCTCCGTCTCGCTGTCACGGAACACGAAGAAGTTGTGATCGAGCAGGTTCATCTGCATGATGGCTTCCTGGACGTCCATCGGCTTCACGACGAAGCGCTTCGTCTTGACGACCGGATACTCGGCGCTTTCATCACGCTTGTCGACGGGATGGTCCTTCTCCTGCTCCTCGATGACCTCGGCCTTGAAGCCGCCGCCGCGGAAACGACGCGCGAGCTTCGTCTTCTGCTTGTGGATCTGGCGCTCGAGCTTCTCGACGACCAGATCGATGGATGTATACATGTCCATGGTGGCTTCCTCGCCGCGCAGGACGATGCCGCCCTGGATGGGGACCGTCACCTCGACGATATGACGCCCTTTCGAGACGGTGAGGAGCACAGTGATCTCACCGACTTTCTCAAAGTATTTCGTTACCTTGCCGACGCGCTTCTCCACGTACTCGCGAAGCGATGGGGTGATTTCGATATTTTTGCCTCTGATTGTGAATGTTGCCATAAGACACATCCCCTTTCTCATGTTCCTGTGCTTGTACTTGTAGTATTCGATAGCGCAGGGGAAATTCCTTCCTGTATCCAAAAATTTTCTGAATACTATGGAAGCACAGGAAAACAAAAGGCCCTCCCGAGAACCCTCGGGAAGGCCGCTGTTTTTCCTGCTTGTGCCTCAGGCCGTCTTGACGACGTTGGCTGCCTGCGGGCCGCGTGCGCCCTCGACGATGTCGAACTCGACGTCCTGCCCCTCGTTGAGCGTCTTGAAACCTTCATCCTGGATGGCGGAGAAATGAACGAACACATCGTCGCCGTCCTCGCGAGCGATGAATCCATATCCCTTTTCTGCGCTGAACCATTTTACTTTGCCGACCATGGTGATTCCTCCTAAAATGCAATATGTGACCGCGTGTGCCGGTCACATATTCATTATACGGTTTCTCCATAGCTCTGTCAATGGAAAGCTTTCGTTGTCCTTTCGTTCTCGAAATCTTTGAAAATGAGTTTCAGAGCACTTTCGAAAGGAAGTCCTGCGTGCGCTTTTCCTTCGGATGATTGAAGACTTCGTCTGGTGTGCCCTGCTCGAGAATCTGGCCGCCGTCGACGAACAGCACGCGGTCGCCGACTTCGCGCGCAAAGCCCATCTCGTGCGTAACGATGACCATCGTCATGCCCTCTTCGGCGAGGCGCTTCATGACGTCGAGAACTTCGCCGACCATCTCGGGGTCGAGTGCCGACGTCGGCTCGTCGAACAGCATGACTTTCGGCTTCATCGCGAGCGCGCGCGCGATGGCCACGCGCTGCTGCTGGCCGCCCGAGAGCTGCGGCGGATAGCTGTCTGCCTTGTCAGCGAGGCCGACGCGCGCCAAGAGCTTCTTTGCCGTTTCCTCGGCCTCTTCCTTTGCAATATGGCGCACCTTCATCGGCGCGAGCATGATGTTCTGAAGCACCGTCATGTGCGGGAAGAGGTTGAAGCGCTGGAACACCATGCCGACTTCCTTGCGGACGTCGTTGATGTTCGTCTCGCCGTTCAGCAGGATGCCGTCAACGGCCACCGTGCCCTCCGTCGGCACCTCGAGGAAGTTGATGCAGCGGAGCAGCGTGCTCTTGCCCGAGCCCGACGGGCCGATGATGACGACGACTTCCTTTTCCTTGATATGGAGGTCGATGCCCTTCAGGATGTGGGCGTCGCCATACGATTTGTGCAGGTTCTCAATGTCGATCATCGGGGTTGTACCTCTTTTCCAGGAATGCAACAAAGCGGGAAATCGTCAGCGTCATGACGAGATAGATGATGGCGACGCTGAACCAGATTTCGAGCGAGGCATACGTCTTTGCGATGATGAGCTGGCCGCGGCGCGTGAGCTCTTCGAAACCGATGACGGAGACGAGGGACGAATCCTTCAGCAGTGCGATGAACTCGTTGCCGAGCGGCGGGATGACGCGCTTCATGGCCTGCGGCACGATGACGTAGCGCATCGTCTGCGTCCACGTCATGCCGAGCGAGCGGCCCGCTTCCATCTGGCCTTCGTCAATGGACTGGATGCCGGCGCGGACGATCTCGGCGATGTACGCGCCCGAGTTGATGCCGCACGAGCCGACGGCCGCGACATACGGGTCGATGCGCTGGCCCGTGATGACCGGCACGGCGAAGTAGAACAGGAAGATCTGGACGAGCAGCGGCGTGCCGCGGAAGAAGTCGACATAGACGGCCGAAATCCATCGGAGCGGCTTCACGCGGCAGATGCGCGCGATGCCCGCGAACAGACCGATGACGATGCCGAGCGCAACAGACATGGCCGTGATCTTGACCGTGATGACCGCTCCCAAAAGCAGCAGCGGGAACGAG
This sequence comes from uncultured Veillonellaceae bacterium, assembly GCA_900315575.1. Taxonomy (GTDB): domain Bacteria; phylum Bacillota; class Negativicutes; order Selenomonadales; family Selenomonadaceae; genus Selenomonas_C. The sequence continues at coordinate 27,762 of OMZR01000005.1, read as the reverse complement.
TTGACGATGAGGTCGAAGTTGAAATTCATAAAATCCACCCGGTTCCAGGGGCCCTAGGCCCCATGATTTATAAATATGCAGGATTCACAGTTTTTTATTCTAGTACAGTGCCGCGCTCCTGTCAACGAAAACCTGCATCAGATGCGCTCGAGCGGGAACGTCATGCAGTGCGGGCCGCCGCCGGCTTTGAGGATCTCCGTCACGGGAAGCTCGATGACCGTCATGCCGCGCTTCCGCAGCTCCTCATTGACGCGCGTGTTGCGCGCCAGCGAAAGCACGCGATGGTCGCCGATGGCCTGGAGGTTGCAGCCATGCGCGAAGATGGCCTCTTCCGGCACGGGCACGATCTCGATCTCGATCTCGCGCTTCGCAAGCTCCTTTTTGAAGTCCTCCGTCAGCGCGCCGGGATACGCGACGGCAATGTGGTCGTCGACGAGGTTGAAGCACATGTCGAGATGGAGATATGCCTCGGGGCCCGGCACGGGCAGAACCTCGTAGCCATAAGGCGCAAGGCCTGCCTTGATTTCCTCGAAGCCCTTCTCATCCGTGCGCGCGAACATGCCGAGCGCAATCGTGTGCTCATCGAGGAACATGAAATCGCCACCCTCGAAAAGGCCTTCCTTGACCTCGACGATGACGGGCACGCCGAGCTCCTTCATGCGTCGCTCATAGTCCGTGTGCTCCTGGAATCGCAGCGGCTCGCGGAAGCGGCCGAGGATGTACCCCTCGCGCACGCAGCCGCCGAAATCGCGGGCGAAGACGGAATTCGGCCGGTTCGCATCCGGCTCGAGGAACTCCGTTTCGACGCCTGCGTCATGATACGCTTTGACGACGAGCTCATGCTCGTGGAGCATCTTCTCCACGTCAAGCTCCGGCGCCCACTTTCGCGCGATCTCGTTGATGGGGGCCGCTTTGAGGTATTGCGGTTTCGAAAGGAGGACGCGCTTCAGGACGCCCGTGCCATTTTTTACATACATATCATATCTCTTCTTTCATTAATTAAGAAATTTTTCAACAGCTTTCAGAATCAGCTTCGGCAGCACGCCAAACGTATAGGGCTTGTACATGCGCTCCGTCCACTTGTGCGCGTCTTTGCCGTAGCAGCCAAAATCGACGGCCGGGATGGAGAGGCTGCGGATGCGCTCCGTCGGGACGGGCGAGACCGTCTTGCCGCCCGGAAGGTTTTTGTAAAGCGTCGAAACAGATGCGGGCGTGTCATCGATCTTGAGATAGCTCGAGTCCGAGAGACTCGGGAAGAACTGCAGGATCTTGTACTGCTCGCCGGTTTCTTTGCCAAATGATGTCACAAGGCTTTCGAGCTGATCATAAAGCTTCTGCTCTCCAGCGACTTCCTGCCGCAGCGTGTTCGCCGGGCAGTAGGGCGCGGCGAAGAACAGCACGGCCAGCGGCCGCGCGGGATGGAGTTCGCGCACGAGGTGGCGCACGATAGCAAGCGAGATTTCACGCAGGTCAATCCCCTTGGCACGCAGCTTGCGCGCCATCGCGGCAAGTTCTTCGTCAAGCGCTTCCGCTCCCCGCTTCTCGCGCACGGCCGCCACGAGCTCTTCATAGCTCAGAACGTCGGGCTGGAATTTCGGCGGCGCGACAGGCTGACGGGCGAGCCTTGCATAGGCTTCCGCCTCTGTGTCGATGCGGCTGGCGACCTCGTGCATGCTCTCTTTCACGATGCCCTTGAGCCCTGCGAGGATGTCCGCCACGCTGGCCGCATGGACGAAGTAGTTGAAATACGTCCAGGCTTCCTGCGCCGTCTGCACGTTGTAGGCCGGCTTGAGGTCAGCGAGCTTCAGCACGGACGGCGGCAGCGAGTACTCGCCGCGATAGCCGTCGCAGAGCTCCGTATGATAGTTGATGCGCCGCACGACCTCGGCGGCCGCGACGCTCGCATCAAAGCCCTCGAAGCACTGGCCGACATGCGTCTCACAGCCGTGGATATAGACGCACGGCAGCAGCTTGCCGACCGCGCCTGTGTAGAGGTAGCGGTGCGGATCACCATCATAGAGCGGGCAGATGTAATCGTTGTTGATGGCGAAGAGATAATCGAGCCCTTCGCGTTCCTTGAGCTCGTCGAGCACGTCAAGACCGTGCAGGATGCCCGTATGCTCGTTTTCCTCGACGCAGTTCAGCGACAGCACGATCGTGCCGGAAAACGCATCCGTATGCTCGCTGAGATATGTCAGCAGCACGAGGAACACGGCGTCGCCGCTTTTCATGTCGCAGGCGCCGCGGCCGGGCATCCAGTCGCCTGTCGCAAGGTCGCTCCGCACGGCGGCGGGCAGGTCAGGTTCTGCGAGGAGCTTTTCGAGCAGCTTGTCCGGGTCGTTCGCCCACGGCTCGAGCGTGCCGAAATCCTCCGTGCCAACCGTATCGATATGGCCGTGCCAAACGAGCGTCTTGCGCGGCCCTTCCGCTTTTTTCGTGCCATGCACATAGGCAAAGACATTCTCGCGCCCGAGCGTATCGCCCGGGATTTCCTGCGCGAACGCCCGCTCGGAATGCGCCGCAAAATACGGAAAAGAGCGCAGCCAGCGGAGAATGAACTCCGCGACTTCGCGCTCCCCTGCCGTGCCATTGACGCTGCGGATGCCGACGAGATCTTTCGTCAGGGCTTCCATTTCGGCGGAAAAGTCGATGGTTTCATCTATCATGGAATTCACATCCTATTTTCTTAGTTCCATCTGCATAATTTGTCAGAATCCAGCATCCAACTACCCGCTCAGTCACGCTTCGCGTGCCAGCTCTCCCAGAGGGAGAGCCAAATTATCGACCGGCTTTCCATCAAAGAAATCGATGATGTTCTGCACAGCCCGCGCCGCGAGCTCCTGATGCGATTCTTCGGAGTAGAACGCCGCATGCGGCGTCAGGATGACGTTCGGGCGGCCGATCAGCGGGCTGTGGGCGAGGTCGGGATTCTCCGTCTGGAGGACGTCGAGCCCTGCGCCCGCAATCTTTCCTGCATCGAGCGCTTCGACGAGCGCCGCCTCGTCGACGGCGCTGCCGCGCCCGACGTTGAGGAAAATCGGCGTGCACTTCATGGCGTCAAACGCCTCGCGCCGGAAGAAATGATAGTTCTCGCGTGCTTCGGCCATATGGTTGGAAAGGATTTCGCCTTCCGCGAATGCTTCTTCCTTCGTGACGCTGCGGACGCCGGCCGCCATCGCAGCTTCGTCCGTCAAATGGTGCGAGACGACGCCGACCTTCATGCCGAATGCCTGCGCAAATTGCGCGACCCTGCGGCTGATGCGCCCCCAGCCGAACAGCATGAGGTGCCGCCCTTTGATACGGTGCAGCCCCTTTTCCGACTCGAACTGCCACGAAAATCCTTCATTTACATGGTGGTCATATGCTTTCAGATGGCGCGCGAGCGCGAGCATCAATGCCATCGTGTGTTCGGCGACTTCCTCCGTGCAATAGTCCGCCACATGCGTGACGGCGATGCCGAGGTCGCGCGCGGCATCGACATTGACGTTGCCATAGCCCGTCGCATGGACGGACACGATGCGCAGGCGCGGCGCAGCCGCGAGCACTTCGCGCGTCAGCGGCAGGAATGCCGTCACGAGCGCATCGGCCTGCGCGAGCTCCGCACGCAGCTGCTGCGGAGAAGCATAGGGCACAACCCGGACATCCGCGTCCGGATAGGCCCGCAGGATCTCCTCGCGCTGCCAGGCATAGCTTTCATCCATCGCCTGCGGATAATCGCAGAAAAGGACTTTTTTCTTCATAAAATAGCTCCTCACGCCGCCAGGCACAGCAGGATCGAGCGCGTCGCGGCAACGACGGCCTGCATCTCTTCGAGCGTGCCGATCGTGATGCGCACATAGTTTTCCGCACGCTTCATCGACGGATAGCGGCGCACGAGGATGCCGCGCTCGCGCAGTTCGCGCACATATTCCTCGCCCGAAAGATATGGATGTTTGAGGAAGATGAAGTTCGTGCGCGAATCGAGCACCTTGAAGCCGAGCTCCCGGAGCTCCGTCGTCGTGTACTCTCGCGCTTCTTCGACATCGCGCACATGCGCTTCGAGATAAGCCTGGTCGCGCAACGCCGCACAGCCGACGGCCATCGTGATGTCGCTGATATTATAGGGATTCATGACGCCGCGCACGCAGTCGAGGTCGTGGATGAGATCCTGGCAGCCATAAGCGAAACCAATATGCGCACCCGCGAGCGCATAGGCCTTCGACATCGTATGCACGACGATCAGGTTGTCATACTTGCGGATGAGCGGCATGCAGCTCTCGTTGTGGAACTGGATGTAGGCTTCGTCGACGACGACGATGCGGTTCGGGTCGGCCGCGACGATGCGCTCGATATCGCTGACCGGCACCATGTGGCCTGTCGGCGCATTCGGATTCGCGATGACGATGTTGCTCTTCTCGTGGCAGAGCGCCTCGACGTCAAGCGTGAAGTCGTCCTTCAGCGGCACCTCGTGGTGCTCGATGCCGAGGCCGACGGCCAGACTCTCATAGAAGCCATACGTGATGTCGGGATAGCAGACGCTCGCATCCATGAAGAACGTCTGGAAGATCCAGCCGAGGATCTCATCCGAACCATTGCCCGCGAGGACTTCCTCGGGGCGGACGCCGCAGAGCGCTGCAGCGAGGCGGCGCATCTCGAGCGCCGTCGGCTCCGTGTAGCGGCCGAGGTTTCGCATGCGCGAACTCTCGAGCACGCGTCGCACGCCAGGTGCCGGCTCGCACGACGTCTCGTTCGCATTGAGCTTGATGTAGAGGCGGTCTTTCGGCTGTTCGCCGGGGATATACGGGGTGATGTCTTTGTAACGTTTGCTGATGAAGCGGCTCATAATAGTATTCCTCCTTAAGATAGCCGTTAGCGCTTCAGCGCTTACGGATGTCTTAGCCATTTGCCGTCAGGCAAATAGCCTCCAAAAACAACAGTGCCGTCTGGGAAATTTGCACCTTTGATGAGGTACGATGTTCCCAGGCGACGCTGCCTGCTGTTCGTTTGCTATGTCCTTTTGATGTCTCTAGTATAATCGAACAGAGTCGTCCCGTCTATGTACAAATCACCAAAAATCCGCGCGATTTTTTGCGATTTCTCCAAGATTTTCGAAAATCTGCTTGTCGAAAGTGCGAAAACGTCCTATCATAGAGGAAACATTTCCCTTTGGAAAGGAATGGTCTCCATGATCCGCCTGAAAGAACTCCTCGAGCTTCCGATCTTCCAGAACTTCCGCCTCGTCGCCGGGCTCACGGGCCTCTCACGCGAAGTCCGCAACGTCGACATCCTCGAATACGAATGGATGAGCCGCAACTTCGACGTCTTCCACCCCGACGACCTCGTGCTGACATCGCTGTTCTTCGCCAAGGACGACCCGTCGCTGATCCAGAAGAGCTTCGAGAAGCTCGCAGCCCGCGCCGTCACGGCCATCGCCGTCAAGACCGTCTTCTATACCGAAATGCCAGACGACGTCCTCGCGTTCTGCGACGCGCACGACCTGCCGCTCTTCCTCTTCGACGGCGCATTCATGGAAGACATCATCGTCAACTTCAACGACGTCCTGAAGCTCCAGCAGAGCCACCTCCAGAGCGAGCAGCAGATCCACGACCTGCTGGCCCTGCTCGCGCCCGCCCGCTCGCCCTATGCCGTCGAGGCCGCCGTGCGCGAAATCAATCCGGCGTTCCAGAGCTACGTGACCGCCTTTTACCTCATCCACCGCCGCTATCCCGGCTCGCCGCGCGAAGTCGCAGCCTTCCTCGCGCGCACGACGTACAAGCAGTACAGCGGGCAGGCGCTCGACAACGTCACATACCGCAAATATCAGAACGGCCTGCTCGTGCTCTACACATCCCGCGAGCGCGAGCTCCCCTCGGCACCTGAAGTCCTCTGCCAGCGGCTCCTCTCGCGCTACGACACGCGGCTCGAAGAATTCTACTGCGGCAGCAGCGAGACGCTGCCGACATTCCGCGCACTGCCAACGGCCATCCAGCAGAGCATCGACGCCTGCCAGATGGCGCGCGAGACGGAAATGCCCACGAGCTACGGCGGGCTCGGCATCCACCGCCTGCTCTTCCCCATGAGCCGCGACGAGACGCTCCACGCCATCGCCCGTGAGGCCGTCGCCATCCTCGAAGCATACGACGAGAAATACACCTCGAGCCTCCTCGACACCTGCCGCGCCTACATAGCGCACCACGGCGAAATCTCGAAGACCGCCGCCGCTCTCTACCAGCATCCGAACACGATCCGCTACCGCCTCAAGAAAGCCGAGAGCCTCCTGGAGCCCGTCATCGGCACGGAAGACGTCTATGAACAGCTCTACTTCCTGCTGCGGCTGTACGAACTCGGACGATGAATGCTTTCCCCATATTTCAAAAAGAAAAAAGGACGTCTGTCCCCCCCTAACTCTAAGAAAATTATCATTAAAGTATCTTATACTTATTTTGTTCAATATCAGGAGCCATGGGATTCATGGGTAAAATTCTGAGGGAACATGGAAGTTATGGGAATCTATCAAATTGGGAAAGGACGACCCACCATGAAAAAATCTACGATTGCACTGGCTCTCGCCATGAGTGCTGTCGCCGCAACGGCTTCAGCTGCAGAAAGCACGACCACGCCGTCGGAGGCCCAGCTCGTTGAGGATGGCCGCAAAGCGGATCAGCAGGTCACAGTCACGGCACGCTATTTCCGTCCGAAACTCACGGCGAAAGTCAAATCCGATGACATCCAGAAATACTATTCGAGCAGCAAGGTCGATCTCGTCGATACGCTGAACATCGATGACAAGTCGAACTCTCCGGAGCTCCTCTTCTCCTACCGCAACATGAAGCTCGACTACCTCCACTTCAGCACGGACGGCAATGCGAACCTCACGAATGAGCCAGTCAAGGTCAACGATTACGAATTCAATGGCAACGCCAAGACCGACCTTGATTTCGACTATCTGAAATTCGATGTCACGAACCCGCTCTATCATACGGACAACCTCAATGTGGACTGGAGCTATGGCATTGCAGCCATGCACTGGAAAGCAGAAGTCAAGGGCGATGCCACGGTGCGCAAGAGCGGCCAGGTAGCCTACAATGAGCACCGCTCCGAGAGCGTTGACTTCACGGCTCCGATTCCGATGATCGGCTTCAAGGCATCGGCAGCGCTCGGCAGCAACCTCTCCGCACATGCCTCCATCGCCGGCCTGCCGCTCGGCAGCTATGGCCACATCTTCGACAGCGAGCTCGGCCTTTCCTACTATCCGGTCAGCAACGTTGACATCCAGGCCGGCTATCGTATCATCGACCTCAAGATCGATCACGATGATGACTACGGCCAGTTCAAGCTCGACGGCCCGTGGGCTGGCGTGCGCGTCTGGTTCTGATCCCTCCATATCGTAAAAAAATGCGCCAGCATATCCTTTGGATGTGCTGACGCATTTTTTATGCCTTGCTTACTTGAACAGCTTCTTCAGATTGTCAAGGAAGCTTTTCTTTTCGGGGTTGACCTTGTCACCACTGAGTTCGCCGAACTCGCGCAGGAGGTCTTTCTGCTTCGAACTGAGGTTCTGCGGCGTGAGGACTTTAACGATGACATGCTCGTCGCCGCGGCCCGAACCGCGCAGGAACGGGATGCCGCGGTTCCTGAGACGCATGATCTTGCCGCTCTGCGTGCCAGCCGGCACTTTCATGTCGACGGGGCCGTCGAGCGTCGGCACCTGCACCGTGCCGCCGAGCGCGGCCTCGACGAACGAGACCGGCACTTCGACGATGACGTCATTGCCCTGGCGCTTAAAGAACTTGTGCTGCTTGATGAAGATGTAGACGTAGAGATCGCCGTAGCCGCCGCCATTCGTGCCAGCTTCGCCGTGACCCGAGACGCGCAAGCGCGTGCCGTTGTCGACGCCTTTCGGGATCGTGACCTTGACGGTATGGTTTGCACGCTTCTTGCCCGTGCCATGGCAGTCATGGCAGGGGTTCTTGACGATCTTGCCCGTGCCGTGGCAGCGGTTGCACGTCGTCTCGTTCATCATCTGGCCGAACGGCGTGCTGTGCACCGTGCGGCGCGTGCCCGTGCCGTGGCAGTCCGGGCACGTCTCGGGGCTCGAGCCCGCCGCTGCGCCGGAGCCGTGGCACGTCGGACATTCTTCCATGCGCGGAATGGAGAGCTCAACCTCTTTGCCGAATGCCGCCTCCTCGAACGTGAGCTCGAGGTCGTAGCGGATGTCGGCGCCACGCTCGGCAACCGGGCCGCGCGAACGAGAACTGCGCCCCGCGCCGCCGCCGAAGAACATGTCGAAGATGTCGCCGAAGCCCTCGGCACCACCGCCACCAAAGCCGCCGAATCCACCAAAGCCGCCCTGGCCGCCAAATCCGCCGAAGCCGCCAGCACCGCCAGCGCCACCGGCATTCGCCGCGTCAAAGCCGAAGCGGTCATACTGCGCGCGCTTCTTTGGATCCTTTAGGATGTCGTAGGCGACATTGACTTCCTTCATCTTCTCTTCTGCGGCCTTCGGATTGTCGCGGTTGAGGTCCGGATGATACTTGCGCGCCAATTTCCGGTAGGCCTTCTTGATATCAGCATCGGACGCATCCCTGCTGATGCCGAGGACCTCATATAAATCGCGTTGTTCGCTCACTTTTACCACCTTTGCCTGTATAGCGCAAGTGGTTCGTGCCATGAACATGGCGCGAACCACTCACATCCTTCAACCGAATGATTTATTTCTTGTCATTGACATCCGTGTACTCGGCATCGACGACATCGTCGTCATCTTTCTTTGCCGAGGATGCGCCTGCGCTCTGCTGAGCACCCGGCTGCGGGCCAGCCTGGCCGGCCCCCGGAGCGCCCTGTGCGCCTGCTGCCTGATATGCAGCCGCGCTGAGCTCGTAAAGCGGCTTCTGGAGCTCTTCGGTTGCCTTCTTGATGGCTTCCGTGTCGCCGCCCTTCAGCGTTTCCTTGAGGTGGTCGATGGCTTTCTGGACAGCATCGACTTTCGCCTTGTCGGCCTTGTCGCCGAGGTCTTTGATCGTCTTCTCTGCCTGATAAGCAAGGGCTTCGCCGTTATTCTTCGTGTCGATTTCGTCCTTGCGCTTCTTGTCCTCGGCCTCATGTGCCTTGGCTTCCTTGACCATGCGGTCGATGTCCTCTTTGCTCATGCCGCTGTCGGACTGGATCGTGATCTTCTGCTCTTTGCCCGTGCCAAGGTCTTTTGCCGAGACGTGCACGATGCCGTTGGCGTCGATGTCGAACTTGACTTCGATGCGAGGCACTCCGCGCGGCGCCGGCGGGATGTCAGAGAGCTCGAAGCGGCCGAGCGTCTTGTTGTCGGCTGCCATCTCGCGCTCGCCCTGCAGGACGTGGATATCAACGGATGGCTGGTTGTCGGCCGCCGTCGAGAAGACCTGGCTCTTCGACGTCGGGATCGTCGTGTTGCGCTCGATGATTTTCGTGCAGACGCCGCCGAGCGTCTCGATGCCGAGGGAGAGCGGCGTAACATCGAGCAGGAGCACGTCTTTGACTTCGCCGACGAGGACGCCGCCCTGGATGGCAGCACCGACGGAGACGCACTCATCCGGGTTGACGCCCTTCGACGGCTCTTTGTCGAGAATCGTGCGGATAGCATCCTGCACGGCCGGGATACGGGACGAGCCGCCGACGAGGATGATCTTGTTGATGTCATTGCCCGTGAGGTCAGCGTCAGCCATCGCCTTGCGCGTCGGCTCCATCGTGCGCTGCACGAGGTCGTGCGTCATTTCATTGAACTGCTGACGCGTCAGCGTGAGGTCGAGATGCTTCGGGCCGGAAGCATCGGCCGTGATGAACGGCAGGTTGATATTCGTCTGCGTCATGCTGGAGAGCTCGATCTTAGCCTTCTCGGCTGCTTCCTTCAGGCGCTGCGCTGCCATCTTGTCCTGCGAGAGGTCGATGCCGTTCTCTTTCTTAAACGACTCGACCATCCAGTCCATGATCTTCTGGTCGAAGTCATCACCGCCGAGGTGCGTGTCACCATTCGTCGCGAGGACTTCGAACGTGCCGTCGGAAAGGTCAAGGATCGAGACATCGAACGTGCCGCCGCCGAGGTCGAAAACGAGAACCGTCTCATCCTGGTCTTTGTCAAGGCCATAGGCGAGGGCTGCTGCCGTCGGCTCGTTGATGATGCGCATGACGTCGAGGCCTGCGATCTTGCCGGCGTCTTTCGTCGCCTGACGCTGGGCATCGTTGAAGTATGCCGGAACCGTGATGACGGCCTGCGAGACCGTCTCGCCGAGGTATGCTTCCGCGTCTGCCTTCAGCTTCTGGAGAATCATCGCGGAGATTTCCTGCGGCGTATAAGACTTGTCATCAATCGTGACTTTGTAGTTCGGGTCGCCCATGTGGCGCTTGATGGAGCGGACCGTGCGATCCGGGTTCGAAACGGCCTGGCGCTTGGCCAGCTGGCCGACGAGGCGCTGGCCGTCTTTCGTGAAACCGACGACGGACGGCGTGATACGGCTGCCTTCCGGGTTCGTGATGACCGTCGGCTCGCCGCCTTCCATGACGGACACGACGGAGTTCGTGGTACCGAGGTCAATACCAATGACTTTCGACATGATTACTTCCTCCTATGTATCTTCAAAAGTTGTTGTCTATATGAAAATGGGATTGTCTTAGGAATTTGAAACGACCTGCACCATGCTCGGGCGGATGACCTTGCCCTTGACAATGTAGCCTTTCTGAAGCTCCTGCGCGATGGTGTCATCGTCGAGATCGGGGTTCTCGACGCGCATGACGGCCTGATGGAAATTCGGGTCGAACTTCTGCCCTTCCGTCTCGATGATCTCGAGGCCGGCATTCTTCAGCGTCTCGCCGAGCTGGGTGTAGATCATCTCGACGCCTTTCTTGAATGCTTCGCCATCCTGCTGCTCCGTGGCCATCGCGCGGTCGAAGTTGTCGACAATCGGGAGCAAGGATTTCAAAAGCTCCTGCGTCACGACGTTTCCGATTTCTTCGCGCTCCTTGTTCGTGCGGCGGCGGAAATTCTCGAAGTCGGCCTGCAGGCGCTTGAGGCGGTTGTCCTTCTCCTGGAGGGCGGCGGCTAGCGTTTCGACCTTCTTCTGGAGGTCTTCAGCGCTCTCGGCAGCTTCTGCCGCGCCGTCTGCGCTTTCCGCTCCTTCCGCTCCTTCTGAAGCGTCAGCGGTTTCGGCAGTGGCATCAGCGTCAGCCGTACCGGCAGCTTCTGCTGCCTCGGCCTCGTCGATCTCCTTCTGCATTTCCTTCAATTTCTGTTCATCTTTCTTGCTCATTTCATCTTTCATAAACGATGGCAAGGAAATTCACCTCTTTCCGCCTCGCAGCCGGGTCTACCAGTCGAAGCGCTTGATGATGTTCGTCAGATTCGTGTTCATGTACTCGAGCAGGCTCATCGCCTTCGCGTACTCCATGCGCGTGGGGCCGAGCACCGCGATGGTGCCGAGGAGCTCGCCATTCAGGTGGTACGTCGCCGTGATGAGGCTGCTGTCCTTGAAGTGGCTGTCGGCATTTTCCTGCCCGATCGTCACTTCAAGGCCGTCGCCGCGATGCGCGTGCAGGAGGTCTTTCATGAGCTCCTCCTCCTCGAGCACGAGCAGCGCCGCCTTGACCTTTTCCACATCGTGGAACTCCGGCTGCGCGAGCATCTGCGTCGTGCCGCCGAGGTACAGGCGCTCTTCCCGGCTCGCGTCGAGTGCGCGGTGGATGATGTCGAGCGCCGCCTCGTAGAGCGGCTCGTCGGCAATCTCGTCCTTGATCTCCGCGAGCGAGTGGTGCTGCACCTCGGCGAGCGTGCAGCCCGCGAGGTTCTTGTTGATGACCTGCGCCATGCGCTGGAAATCTTCGAACGTCGCACCATCCGGCATGTGGAGGATCTTGTTCTCGATGAAGCCGGCATCCGTCATGAGGACGGTGATGACGCGGCGGTCATCGAGCGGCAGGAACTGCAGGCAGTGGAACTTCGCCTGCGTGAGCTGCGGCGCGAGCACAAGCGACACATTGTGCGTCACCTGCGAAATGATGCGCGCCGTCTCCTGGAACACTTCCTCGATGCGCCGCACGCGCCTCTGATACCAGGCATCGATGCGCTGCTTTTCGGCATCGCTGACCGGCTCGGGCGGGATGAGGCCGTCAACATAGAAGCGATAGCCCTTCGACGAAGGGATGCGCCCAGACGACGTGTGGATCTGTTCGAGATAGCCGAGCATTTCGAGATCGGCCATCTCGTTGCGGATGGTCGCGGGGCTCACGCCGAGGTCGTACTTCCGCGCGAGCGTCCGCGACCCGACCGGCTCCGCCGAGGCGACGTAATCCTGGATGATGGCCTTCAGCACGCGCTGCTTGCGATCATCGAGCTTGTCCTCCATCCGCATCCCCTCCCTTCGGCATCGCGAAGTGGATTTTCTCTGTTAGCACTCAGCAGGTCTGAGTGCTAACCTTGAATCTAATAAGAATATACACCGTATAAAACAAAAAGTCAACTGCAAAATGTCAAAACGTCAAAATTATTTTTCTGGGCAAAGAAACAGCCCCCTCTGAGAGGGGGCCAAGGGAAGTTAGGCCATGATGTCGACATTCGCTCCGAGATTCGGATCGAGACTGCCTTCCATCTCTTCAAGCAGGTTTTCGACGCTGCCGGACGAGGCGTCCATCGCCATCTTCAGCACAGATGTGCCCATGTCCTGCAGGGCCTGCTGCTGGTGCATGCCGACCGAGAGGGCTGCGATGCTCATCGTGTCCATGATGCTTCTGCCTCCTTGCTAAAACGAGAAAAAACTTCTCATGTATTACATCGAATGAAATGCAGAAAACTTAAGCGTTTTTCGCAAAAAAATTTCAGAACCTTAGCGGATGAAGTAGAGATACCCCGTCGTGATGCCAGAAAGGATCCACGCAACGCGGCTGACGAACGGCCGGTCAAGCAAAGCCGGCACATTTGCGCGTTCGCCGATGTATGTGAGCACGCGGCAGAAGATGAACTGCAGGAAGAGTGCCAGCAGGACGGCAATCATGAGCTTGAACAGCACGACAGCCGTGCCGAGAACAAGCGCGATGATGGCTGCGAGCACGACGCAGATGACGGCGATGACCGCGATCGTCGTCGCCGCCACGCCCGCAAAGGCCAGCACGGCAATCACGCAAAAGAGAAAGATGCCAGCGAGAATTCCTGACATTTCAATGCGCCTCCGATCCAATTTAACAAGTTCAACCGATTTTCCAACTCCATTTTACTCGCCCGTCACCATTTCCGCAAGCATGCTTCCGGGTGACGCGCAATCCAGCCCGTCACATCTTCGAGTGATTCACGCTCGTCGGCATAGCGGACGCCGCCCTCATCCTCGTGCATAGGGAGCTGCTCCGCCGTGACATCGAGCGGCTGCCAGCGCCGGTCGCCCGACGGGCCGATGGCATTTTCATCGAGCCAGTGATACGGCGTCACGACATGGCCAATGTGCTCCGTCAGCGGCTGGAAATACGCGTAATACTCAAAACCCGCAGGCGCAATGAGCTCGTAGATGGTCGGCGCGATGTTCATGTGACTGCCGATCGTGTTGCCCGCGAGAATGCTCTGGTCGATCTCTGGATGAAGCATCATGAACGACGTGCAGAACTGCTCGCGCAGCGTGAGCTCCTTTCGCGCGAGCGTGTCTCCCGGATGAAGCGGAATGTGCGCATGGTCGCCCGTCACGACGAAGAGACTGTCAGGATACGCTTTTCGCATGCGCTCGATGAACGCCGTAATCGCGCGGTCGGAGTACCAGAACGTGCCGAGCATTTTCTGGAGCTTCTCGCTCTTCTTCACGGCTTCCGGCACATTCGGCATGACCGCTTCCGTATCGAAGCCCGTCGTCTCGAGCGGAATCTGATATGGGCCGTGATTCGACGTCGTGTAGACGAAATGGAACGTCGGCGTGTCGCCGATGTTCTCGATGAGCTCCGCCGCATGTTCGAGGAAGATGTGGTCATAGACGCCAACCCAGGTGCGCGGAGCATCGGGCGGGCAGAACTCCGTTGCGCCCATGACCTTGTCAAAGCCCGCGGCAGGCGCGTACTTGTCGAAGTTGCCATACGTCGGATTGCCGCCATACCAGTAAATCGACTGGTAGCCGAGCTTTGCAAGCTGACGCGGCAGCGTCACATCGAGCCCGCCACGCCAGAAATCCTCGCGCTCGTTGAGCTCGAGGCGCGCGTCGAAAACGCCCGTCATGAGGCTCACGATGGCGGGACGCGACACCATGCCGGCGGGCAAAAAATTCGAAAGCGTAACCGTATGCGCTTCGGCACGCAGCCGCTTCGCGCCATTCATGATATGGTAGTCCGCATAGACCTCGTCGAGCGGCATCTGCGAATAGCTTTCGCCGACGATTAAAAAAATGTGGCGCGGCTTCGCGATGCGCGCGCCCTTTGCATGGCGCACGAACGCATCGGCAGGCGACGGCAACGACTGCCATTTCCCCTGTGCGACGGCTGGCACGATGCGGTCAATGGCCGCTGCGTCCTCTTCGTCCGTATGAGAGAGCAGACCCGCGAGCGGATGCTGCCAGACCATCTCGAGCGCCACGAGGTCATCGACCGTCGCGCGCGCCATGAAGACGTCTTTCTTCACGATGGCCGGAATCTCGTCCCACTCCGGCTTATCGCGATGCTTCAGCGTCCCGCCGAAGCGCAGCCAGTAAAACAGCAGCACGGCCGCGATGAACACGACGGCGTTGATAGCCCACTGCAGCGCGCCCGTCGCGAGTTCGGGATATGTGACTTGCGGGATGGAAAGCAACAGGCGATAGCCCGCGAAACAGAGCGCCATCGCCGGCACGAAGCTCAGCAGCACGAGCGCGCCATGATCCTCGTGGAAGAAAATATCGACAAAGTTGTGCTTCTCTGCCTTCTTGCCGAGCCAGAGCGTCTCGTTGAAGTTGTCATGGAAATGATGGTAGAAGACCATGCGGCCGATAAAGGCCGTGTAGAGCACAAAAGCATACAGCATGCCGCAGGCCTGGCGCACCGTGTCGCCAACCGCATAATACGCCGGCAGAAACGCCCCCGGCAGGCTCACGAGCACCATCGAGAACAGGAATACATAAGCATGCCAGTCGAGCCCCCACCAGAAGCCGTAGCGGAAGCATTCCTTCCACTTCCGCCAGTGACCGGCAGGGCTCTTCTCCGTCCCATAGACCTCGATGAAGATCAGACGGAACGCAGCCGACAAGAGGGGAGCAAAAAGCATCAGCTTAAAGTCCTGCTGGATGCCGGCAAAGAACAATGAAAACACGAAAACCTCTCCTTCGTTCAGTTTCCACAGAGCTCTTCCTGCGGGAGTTCCGTCTCAAAAATGCGTTTCAGGCAATTCTTCATGCTTCGAATTTCCCAAATTCGCGCATGCCCTTGTGCTGCCATCTTTTGCCGTTCTTCTTCGTGCTCGAGATACCACGCGATTTTTTGAATCAAATCTTTCCCATCGCGAAAGATGGCAATATCTTTTTCTGGACGCAGTATATCGTAGTCGCCCCGGCTGTCGATGATTTCCATTGTTCCGCTCGCCAGCACTTCAAACGTCCGCGGATTGACGCCCTCGCTTCCATTTCCATGGAGATTCAGGCAAATTTTTGAACGATGATAAATTGCTGCAATCTCTTCTGACGTCAACGTTCCATTCGTCAAGCAATGAAAAAGATGCGGATATCGAATTTGAAAGACCCACCTCTTCCAGAAATAGCGGCGCTCGAAAAACGGTCCATAAACCCGAAACTTCCAGCCATGCTCCTCTGCAGCTTTCGCGAGTGGTTCAAGAACGTGCAATCGTTCTTTATAGGGCGAACCGACGAAACAAAGATCCCATATCTTCTGAACCGACTCTGCTGGCATGTGGTAGGATCGATTATATCCCACAGGGCAGTATGTCACAAAAATCCCCTGACGAACCAAGTAGTCTCTGCTTTTTATATCATAGACAAACGCAGGATAATGCTGCAGGCATGCTGTTTCCTCTGCGGGCAGCTGATAGACTGGATCCACGAACCAGAAAAAGATGCGCGTCTGCTTCTCAAAGCATTGCAGCTGCTCTCTTGACAACACAGCATTGATGAACAAAATTTTTGTCGGATGATAGGCAAGGATTTCACGCAGAATCTCTTCTTTTTGCCGCTCAAAATAACGTTCCATCTTCCCGTGCCGTTTTCCCCAGACTTCCATGAACTTCTTGCTCCAATAGGAATGGGTCTGTGTATAACTTTCTAAATGAAATAGCCGGCATTCTGCCCCTAATTGCTCAATTTCATCCTGCAAGTTCAAGACTCTGGCATTTCTCCGCGTCACAACACAAGCGACCCGTTCCCGCTCCATACATCACACCTCCTCCATCTGTGCTGCCGCAAAGCAAAGTCCCAAAAGAAACCAATATGTCCGCGCAATCTGCGAAATCTGGAGATTCGTATCGGTAAGCCCCTCCATCTGGACACCCACAAAAACTAAAATAGCTGCAAAAGCAAACATATACGTATTCGGATTTTTTGCCCATCGGAATGCACGATAAAGCTGCAAAAGCACAAAGCCATGAACGAGCAAAAATCCAGCGATACCGACAAGTCCACGCTCCGAAAGAACTTTGAGCAGATTATTGTGCGGATGACCGTGACCGCTCCGCGGATTGTTTGGATCAACGGGACGTTCCTTCGCTTGCAGCGAAATGTAATCACGATTGTACACGAGGCCAAACTCGTCCTGCCCGATGCCGACGATCGGATGATCCGCAAAAATCTGCACGGCTGCTTTCCACATCAGCACACGCTCCGTGTTGCTCTGGAACTGCGGATCCAGTGTCTGTCCTGCGCGCGTATAATACTCTGGATATTCATGAAATGCCGTCATGCATGCCATCAACAACACGATCAGGCCGACAAGGCAGACTTTTCGATAACGCACTTCCAAAAGGACAAGCACAATCACCGTGCCAAAGAAAGCAATCCATGCCCCACGCGTCTGTGTCAGGAACAGCACAACAATAGAAAAAATGCTGCACCCCCAGCAGAACACTTTCCATGGCAAGCGCGAAAAAAGATGCGCGGGAACCAGAAAAAGCACCGGTATCGTCATCAGCATGAAACTGCCAAGAAACGTTGGCGACTTGCTGAAACCGACAGGGCGATTTCCCCAACCGAAATTCAAATGGAAGTAAACCTGGAGCGCTGCCCATAGGTCATTGAGGAATGCCGAAACAGCAAACGCACCGACAATGGCTGCCGCCAGCCGCCACGATCGCACATAAAACAACGCGAGAAAGAACGGCAGCATGCTGAAGAGCGTCGAAACTGCTTCGTGAAAGCTCCGCCCGCGTTCGAGCGAGAATGCTGCAGAAACGAACAATGTCACGGCAAAGATCACAAGGACTTTGCCCATCTGCGCATCCCAACGTCCAGCCAGCAGCGCTTCACGATGGCGCACGATGTCAAAGAGCAGGATGATCGCACCGATGCCCATGACCGTCGACATCAGCGCCGTTGACAGATGTGACGCCAGGCCCATCAAGATCAGGAGATACGGCATGACGCGGCTGCGAATGCCCGCTCCTTCGGGATACCAATTCATCTTCATCGTGCGGCTCCTTCATCTGTCAGATGATATTTCCGGTTCATCTCCGGATCCGGCTGAATCTCGATTTCCAGCGGATACGTCAGGACGCCATGGCGCGTCAGTGTATTGTTGAGAACGTCTTTCAAGAAACGGTCATGCGGCCAGTTCGTCTCTGCATTCCCAACGGGCACATGGAGCGTCACACGCTCCTCGCCTGCCTGCTCGGCGGCCAGCAGCTGCGCGAGAATATCATGGCTGATAGCATCACACGTCTTTTCTGGGACATGGCCCATTGTCGAGGGATAAAATCCTCTGTTTGGATTCAGCGAAGCAATCAGGACGACGAATATCAGAATCGGCAATGCACGAACCAGCGACGAATGACGCCGGGCAAAATGGTTCATCGCAAGGCATGTCAGCAGCAACAGATAGAACAGGCCACAACCTGCTACATCGCTCCGTTCGAAATAGCTTGGCGATGCTTTCGTGCAGACAAGAAACAAATAGACGAAAACCACGACCATGCTGAGCACATTAAGCCCCAGGAATGCCAGCGTCTTCCGTTCATCCTCGTCATGGCAGTTTCTGTGAATCTCGACTGCCGCAAGGATGGCGATGATGACGCCAAAGGCCGCTACCCCTGTATTCAGCTGATGCCAGAGCGCCGTCGCGCTCTGCAGTGTCTCCATCCACGGCAGCTGGAAGAATGGCCGCCCGATGGCCCGCGCTCGTCCTCCCTGTGTTTCAATGACCAGACTAAACAGCCAAAGCGCGAAAACGATAAGCTCCGCCCGATGCGCCGCCCCCCATCCTCGCACGTCGCCCGCCGCTTTCCGCAAGTCGAAAAGCGAGTACCAGCCAAGGAATACGATAAAGATGCTGCTGTGGAAGACCCCTGAAAAGATGGCGAAATAGAGCCAAAAGGACAGAAATCCCGCCTGTATTGCCGAGCATCTATGAAAGACTTCCGTCAGCCGTCCTTCTCTCATCATCAGCAGCACGAGCGAAGCATTGAGCAGCATCGGCATCAAGTAATTATAAATGCAGGTGACATTTGCCGACCAGAAAAGATATGGATTGCCTGCCCGCTGCGTCTTCAGGATCAGAAAGTGGAATAGCAAGAAGAACACCGTCATCGAAAGCGCACGGAACTGCCCGCCGCCCGCGCCGAGCATCACGCGATAAAACAGCCAGAGATACGCCGTTGCCATCAGGCCCAGAAGCAACGCAACGGCCATCGTCTGCGCATGAAGATAGTCCCCGAGGAACGGCGTCAGCACATAGGCCGCGAAGTATCCCATAAGCGGTTGGAAGCACTCCGCGAAAACGCGGCTCGGATTCCACTCGTTCCAGCTTGGCAGCGCCTGCCGCGTATACGCGATATAGCGCCAGTCATCCCCGTCATAAATGACGAGTGGATGCACCTGCGTGAAGAACATAAAGAGAAAGCCAAACACCAGCAGGAAAAAGATCGCCACAACATGATTCCGAATACATACGGCTTCTTTCATACGTTTCCCTTCCATATCCAATCCATTGCCTCTCCCTCTGTCATGGGTGCATTTGCGACTTATAATCGGCCGATAAAGGCCAACAGGGATTCTTTATGCATAGCCGCCAACAACCCCCGACACTTCATGCGATCAGAAAATCTCCCATCCCCACGAACGAACTCACGAAGGCATGCGTTCCACTCTTCCAAACAAGACACTGCCATCTCCATCTGATTCTCACGAATGCATCGCAAACAGACACGATATGCTACATAATCACGCATCGCATAAAATGTTGTCAGAAGTTCTGGGGCATGTGCCTTCACAAATGGTTCGACCCGATCATAAATCGTGACCTGTCCCACATATTTTTCAGGATTCCATGAGGCTGTCGCCGATTGCTTTCTCCGACGATATGTTGTGAGAATCTCTGGCACACAGGCAGCCTCTGCAACGGAAAGGAGTTCTATGAAAAAACCCGTATCTTCAGAAATGGCAATTCCTGGCTCAAAATGCAAATCATACGATGTCACCAGACTCCGTGCAATCAGCAGTGCACTGATGTGAAAGGTCAGACGCAACTCATTCGTGCGATAGCGAAACCGGTCCAAGCGGCCCTCCACAGACTCTTCCGGCCCAACCAATTCAGCACGACCGTCTGGGAAGAGTTCTTTTGTTCGAGCATAGATGAACGCATGCCCCTCTATGCTCTTTCGCATCATCTTTTCCAAAAAAGGAGGCTCCCAAAGGTCATCTCCATCGAGAAACGAAATATAGTCCCCCTGCGCAACTGCCATGCCACGATTCCGCGCGATCGACACGCCGCCATTTTCCTGCTGAATGAGAGAAATTCGCGCATCTTTTGACATCCACGTTTTTACGATTTCTGCCGTATCATCTGTCGAACCATCATCTACAACAATCAGCTCCCAATCCGAATATGTCTGTTGCTGAATCGATGTGATGGATTCCATAATATAATCTCCCACATTGTACGCGGGCATGATGATGGATATTTTATGTTTCATGCGTCATACGCTCTTTCTGCTCCCCTGCATTCATCACTTGTAGATCCATTCCACTGCTGCATCACATCATCCATTGCCTCATATACTTGTTCCACCGTATTCAACTTGATGCAGTGTGCGCCTTTGCCTTCGCAATTTTTCTCGCAACCAGGAATTGCCTTTTCTGGTTGCAGAATCTCAATCCCTGCTTTCCAAGGATAGAGACGAACAGGGAAATTATACACCATATCCGTGCAGTTTTTCGCCGTTTTGTAAATTGCAACACCTTTCAGCCCTGCTGCTGCCGCCATGTGCATGGGGCCGGTATCCCCACCAAGGTAAATATCTGAGCGTTCGATGATATCCATCGTCTGACGAATACTTGTCTGATTCGTAAAGTCATGGGCTGCAGGAATCGCCTGACAAAATCTTTTCGAATATTCCGCCGCGCGTGCGCCAGCACCGATTAAAATCCATGTCACAGGATAACGCACTTGAAGACGCTGACAGACCGCAATATAATTCTCGACGGGCCAATCCTTGCTCGTAATGCTCGTACTAAGATTCACGAGTACTTTGACTGTATGCTCTGGAATTTGTTCTGCCCGCCATAATTTTTCTACGACAGCACGATCCTCTTCTGCAATCCACATCTCACAATCATCTTGTTGAACTTCCATTCCACAAGACCGAAGAATGTCAAGGTTGCAGACAACATCATGACGAGGTTCTTCAACATCAAGGATTTTTGTAAACAATCGATCATAATGACCGCCATACTGACGGTGTGCGCTCGGATTCATCGTTTCACTGAAGGCAGTACGATGCTCTGCGCCTGAAAAATATGCCAGCCAGCCATCAATCATCGAAGACATATAGGTAGAAGGCACATAAGCTTCCCGATAATGCCGTGACTGCAATGTCTCTATTGCCAATTTCCAGCAACGTTTCAAGTTCACGATATAATAGTGCTTCTTGACACGATCATCAAAAAGGAAAAACTGATGGATGTACGGGCTCTTCTCAAGAAGATTATAATTTTGCGGAGAGCAGATGACATCTATATCGACATCAGGCCGATTGCGCTTCAGCTCACGGAAAAATGGCGTACACAAAAGCGTATCGCCAAGAGGACGACGACAGATTACAAGGATATTCCCTCGCTCCTGCTTCCCCTGATGTTTCTTCCATCGACGATACTTGGCACAATACCAATTATCAAAAAAACGTTCGAGATATCTATTCATTTTGCTCTGCCTTTACAAGATTCAGCATTTCACGGCATGCTTCATACACTTTTCCCACGGAAATTTCCCTCATGCAGGCGGGATCCTTGCACGTTGACCCATGGTAGCCATCGCAAGGGCTGCAAGGCAGCTTCGTGACAACGCGCCGACATCCCTTTCGCGGCGCCCAGCGTTCTGGTTCCGAATACCCATACAGAATCACCATCGGCGTCCCGAACGCGCAAGCCATATGTTCCGGCATGCTGCAAGAATTCACGAGGAGTGCTGCCCGCTGGATGAGTGCACCGACCTGGCGGAGAGACAACTCGTTCCAAAGGCTGACGACGGCTGCTGGATTCCATGCGGCCTCCAACGTTCCATGACCGAAAAGCACCGTGCGAACATGTTCTTGCTCATACAGGCGCGTGAAAAGTTCATTCCATCGTTCCAACGGCCAATCCTTCAGAAAATATGCGGTTTTAGGTGAGCAGACGATATATCGCTCTCCCTGTTTGATGCCATGTGCCCGCAGCTTTTCCGCCAGATCCGCCTTTTCCTCTGATGTTGCTTCGGCGGCATACAGCCGCTGCAGTTCCTCTTTGGGAATGTCGATGCCAAGCCCCGTGCGAATGATTTCGCCAAAGACATAAGGCTCATACGTATGATCCATCGACGTCTGCCAAGGAATCTTGCACGTCAGCCATTTTCCTCGCTTGTGCGTGATACCAACCCGCACGGGCACGCGGGCAAGTGTTGCCGCCAGTGCTGGCCGATAAGAAAGATCGAGAAACAGAGCGATGTCCTTTCCCCGCATCTTCTGGAACAATTTCCAGAAGCCGTCCCGTTTCTTTTCATACGGAAAGACCTCATCAATGAACGGCAGCCCCTGTACGACCTCCTGTGCGTTTGGAAACGTCATGAGTGTCAGGCGGCAATCTGGCCAGAGCTTCTTGAAATACGCCAGAACCGGCGTCGCCAGCAAGACGTCGCCAATGCCTCCCTGCTTGACGACGATGATGTTCTTTCCCATGGGCTCCTCCGTTTCAGTTTCTCATCGAAAGCAGCTTTTCTGCCGCCCCCGCCACCATTTCCGGCGTCACATGCCAGAGGCAGTCCGGCCTCGGATTGCTTGGGCACTCGTCCGCGCGGCACTTACAGGGGCAGCAGGGCTCGTCCGATGTGAAAACAATCGCATTTTCATTGATAGGATGCCAGCGTTTCGGGCTCGTGCAGCCATACATCGTGACCATCGGGACGCCCGTCGTCGCAGCGATATGCGTCGCCCCCGTATCAACCATCACGAGCAGGTCGGACTTGCCAAGCAGCGCCGCGAGACTCACGAGGCTCGTATCGCCGCAAAAGTTTTTCACGGAATGGTGCATGGCCGCGATAACTTCATCAGCATACGCGCGGTCGCCGGGCGCACCGACGACGAAGAACGTCGCATCGTATTTCGTGGCGAGGCGGTCGACAACGTCTACAAAATATTCCTTCGGCCACGTCTTGAGCGGGAATGTGCCCTTGACGCAGAGCGCGATGTGCTTCTGCGCGCTTGGCAGCTGTGCAAGCAATGCGTCTGCCTCTGCCTCCGCTTCAGGCGTGATACGCGCGAAGACGGGCTTCTCGTGCCCGTCCAGCCCCGTGAAACCGCGCACGATGGCCTGATACGTCTCGGCCTGCAAGTTCGTTTCGAGGTCATGCGCGACAGGAATCGTATCCGTGTAAAGCCACGTCACGCGGCTCGGCTTGTCGTCGAAAACGCGGTCAGGCCCGACACGCACGGGGATGCCCGCAAGCCACGCGAGCAGCGCGGGGCGCAACTTGCGGTCGAATGAGATGCTGAGGTCGAAATGACGACGGCGGAGCTCCTGCACCATCGCGAGCATCTTGCCGAACGAATTTTCTTTTGCCTTGTAGTCAAAGAGAATGACATCGTCAATGACAGGGTTGTTCTCAACGGCCTGCCGCACGACGGGCCGCACGAGCATCGTGATGCGCGCACCTGGATACGCCTTTCGGAGCAGCGCGATCGCGCTCGTCGTCAGCACGACGTCGCCGAGATTCACGAGCGCATTTACAAGAATGTTCTGGTACGTCTTTCTCATCGGCTCTCTCCTGCATGATCTTCCGGCTGGCGCAGGACTTTTGCCATATTTGCCGCAATCTGAGCATCAACATCGTCGAGAAATGCAAAGCGTCTGCGATAGACGGCACGCTTGCGCGTCGGCACTTCTTCCATCGTCTTGCGCGGCTCGACAAGCGGCAGCTCGTCAAAGCGCGGATCATCCGTCGGCTGGCCGCCCGCCTCTTCCCAGAATGCACCAAAATCCGTCTTGAGCTTGCGGTCGCGGCGCACATGGTTCTGCGCATAGTAGCCCGCATTTGTAACGGCATAGATATGTTTCATGCCGAGGCTCCGCGCGACTGCCTGCGTCATGTAGAGGATCAGATTCTTCGTGCGATAACGGTGCGAGCGTTTCGTGACATCCTTGATGATGTCCTTCGCATGTTCCATGTTCGGCCCCTGCATCGCACCGATGAAGAGGCTTTCCTCGCCCTGCTTGTCATAATCCAGCCAGAAGATGATCTGGTAGAGCTCATGCTCGCCAAACATCATCGTGACGGCGAGCAGTCCTTCCTTGCGCTGGCCCGGCGAAAAGCTCACTTTCGCATACCACTGGACGTCCTCCGCGCCTGCATTCCAGATTTCATAGTTTGCATCGAGCGCACCAAAACGCTGGAAATTCTCTTCCGTCAGCTTTTCCTGCAAAAGCGCATAATGATGGCAGATCAGCGACTTGCGCTCGCGGAATGTCGAGCCCGCATAAAAAAAGGCGCGCGTGACCTGTTCCATCGGGAATGGATGACGGGCGAGCAGCGCCTTTCGTGCCGGGTCGCTTTGAAACCAATCAAAGAGCTCCTTCATCCCGCGCCGATGCACCTCGCTCCGCCCGAGGAAGACGATGAAGCGGTGCAGCTCGCGCGGATTTTCCGTGCGATAGATGCGCTTTCCGAGTTTTACGATATCTGAAATCATGCTTCATCCCCCACATGCCGGTTCGTCTTGTCGAGATAATAGAGCTTCACGTACTTTGCCATCGTGTAGAAATAATGGAAGCAGGCAAGCACGAAGCCGATGCGGCCGTCGCGCCAGCCGCCGCGCAGGACGTACATGCGCAGCGACGCCCAGAACGGATGCAGGACGAAATCCGCAAGATGTGCCTTCCTGCCGCTTTTCTGCATCTTTTCCGCCGCGAGCGTCGTGTAGAAATTCAGCTTGCCGAAGTAATGATTCCAGTCCCGATAGGGATAGTGGATCATATAGGCATCCTCAGGAAAGCGGACTTCCTCATAATCGTGATGAAAAGCCGGATGCACGAAGCCTGTCACATACGTGCCCTTCGCTGGCAGGAGCCGCACGACGTAATCGGGGAACCAGCCGCCATGACGCAGCGGCTGCTCCCAGAAATAGTTGAGCCGTGCGTTCTGGTATGCATAGCGGCGGTCATCCTTCGCGACGATTTCGCGCACGCGCTCGGCAAGCTGCTTCGTCGCACGCTCGTCGGCATCGATGAAGAAAATCCACGGGCACCGCGCCTGCTGAATAGCGAACGTCTGCTGACCGCCCCAGTTGCCGTCGAGCGCATGCTGGATGACGCGCGCGCCGAGGCGCTCGGCGATTTCTACCGTCTTGTCCGTGCTGAAATCGTCGATGACGACGACCTCGTCGGCAAAGCTGACGCTCTTGATGCAGTCCTCGATATTCTGTTCTTCATTCTTCGCCAGGATCAGCGCCGATACCGATGACATGGGATGCTCCCTTCAACTTTGACTTTTCAATGTTCTTTCAAAATAGCGGCGATACGCTCCGCAAACGCCGAGGGCGCATACATTGCGGCCGCTTTTGAAAGTTCCGATTCGTATGTCGCCCGCCGTTCATCGTAATGGTTGATGAACGCTTCGAGCGTGCTTTTGAGCGCTGCGAGGTCGCCGCTCGGGAATGTTTCGCCGATATGATACGCCGCAAAGACCTCGGGATTCATATCGTCGCTCGTGACGACAGGCCGCTCGAAGCCGATGGCCGTGAACAGCATGCCGCCCCAATGATAGCGATAGCGCGGCGCACTGTAAGGCAGCAGCAGCGCATCGACACCGAGAATGGCCCGCTGCCACTCCGCACCGATCAGCCCCTTGTGCAGGAAACGGATGCCCTTGCGGCCGCTGTACTTCCGGATGATGCGCTCGAAATCATCCGCATCTTCAGGATGCATCGTTGCGCCCTGCACGAAGAGCTCGACAGGACGCGTGTATGTGCCCGAAAAATAGACATCGAGAAAATCTTCGAGATGCTTTTCGCGGCGGTACTGGCCGAAAAAACCGATGCGGAGCGGCGCACCGGGCTCGCGCGACGCGAGTGCCGTCCGTTCGCTCTCCGGCACATCGCGCGGCACGAACGTCGGCGGGTAGATGCAGCGGATATTTCGCCGCCGCTCGCCAAAAATCGTATCGCCAAATGTCAGCACGGTCGGGCGGATGTTTGGCGAGTCCGCGAGTGCGTCCGCCGCCCGCAGGAACTTCGGCGCCTCGCCGGGATTGATGCCGTGCAGGATGAAGACGATTGGCACGGGCGAATGGCGAAGCGGGCTCTTTTTGAGCGCCCGCAGATAGCGATACGTCGAAGTCGGCACGATGATGGCATCGAAGTCGCCCTGCTTTGCATGACGGAAGAGCGCACGATACCATGCCTGCCGATGCAGCTCGCGCCGCACCGTCGCGATGAGCCGCAAGACGCCGCGCACATTCGTATACGTGACGGCCGCCTTCGGCAGCCGCACGACGGGTTTCCCATAGTCCATCGCAAAGACGAAATTCTCCGGCACGTAGAACACGACCTCGTGCCCGAGCGCTGTGAGCTCTTCCGCGAGGATGCGGTCAAAATCGACCTCATGCCCGCCCGGCGTCATGATGTTCTCAAAAATCGCGATGCGCATTCACTCACCGCCCTCCCCTATATATGTAATGGGAAGACCACAAAATCTCTGATTCCATTCCTTGATAGAAAGAACGGAAAACTCATCAATGATTCCCTTGATGGGGGCTTCCATTTTTTGAAACCGAAACGGCAGAATCCGCTCAATCCTGTTCCGCAAGTTCCTCCTCGTGACGCCATCCCCCTTTGGCCACTCCAATATGTAAATATATGTGACCGGACGTTTGCAACGATGGGCAGACAAATAGAACCAGCTATCGAAGAACTTGTGCGCAACTTTTGAAATCATCGAGTCGCTATATGGATTAAATTTCAAAGCATCATTAAAATGCCCTTGCTCCCATGCAATCTTCGCATTCTTATATTCCAAAAGGATGAGTCTTTTTTGATATTCGAGGATGTAATCCACATCTGCAAGCTCCAGATTCGCTCTGCGGTATCGTGGCTGCAATTCCATAGACCAGTCCGCTTCGCGAAAATCGAACTGGTAATTGTGATTCTCTTCGATATAAATCTCACCCATTTCAAACACCCGTTTCGACGTGATACACGTCATCCATCAGCTGTTCGAATGCATGCATAATGGCATTGTGTTCCAGACTGCTGAAATCATTTTTCGTTTCATGGGCGATTATCTCGCCCTCACGATAAAATGAATGAAACGACACATGATTCTGCTCCGTTTTTCTCAGCTCGAAATATTTCGCAAGAATATAATCGTGCGTAGAAAGAAAAATCTGAACGCCGCTCTGTTGCAGCTCGAGAAGGAGCTCAACCAAAACCGGAATATATTTCGGATTGATATTTGCTTCCGGTTCATCCCAGAAGAGCACTGCACCTTTTTCCAATGTGCCGTTTTTGACTAATTGCCAGAGAAGCGCGATCTTGCGGATGCCCTCTGCCACGAGATTGAATTCGATCCGCGCCTCGCTTCCAGGTTTCAAATAGAAGCGTTCATCAGAAGTAGCAACTCGCCCTTGTGTAATCTTTTGCAGGCTTCTCAAATATTTCTTTCGTTCTGTCGTATTCGGACCGCGTGAAATGTCAATCCGGGCAGCAGCGATGATATCTGTATATGTATCATCAAATTCAACGTTGCCTTTCAAAACAGCATCGGGAAGATTGTATGCATTTGACAGAATTTCTTTCGCTGGGATGAATGTGCTTTCTGTGCTGCCTGCCTGCCGCTCCCATGCTTCTTCGTGCAAGACTTCTGCATTCCATTTCGGCGTACTGTTTGTAAACGAAGCCTCAATTTCCTGCTTGTCAGATTCCACTTTGACAAATGCACGCCCACCGCGATTTTTCCGCATGACAAGGCGATGAATCCCATACCCATCCGGTCGAAATACTCCAACAAGCTTGCGTGAAAACGAGACGCCTGGCTTCACTGCCTGACAAGCACTATAGAGCGCTTTCATCACATGCGTCTTCCCCATGCCATTTTCTCCAATGAAAATGTTCACGCCCCGAGAAAAATCCATTTCCAAATGGCGAAA
>OMZR01000196.1 GCA_900315575.1 uncultured Veillonellaceae bacterium | reverse complement strand
ATTGTCATAGGAGCGAGTCTGTGCAACATAGCATGGACAGGCATGTACCACGCAAAAAGTGTGACTACAACCCTGAACCGCCAGTATCCGAAGGGCGCAAGGATATGCCCGCTACTCATATACCATCCATCGCGTCGACGAGAGACAATTGTTTCATCCGCTATTACGGCCTCGGCAAGCGGAACATCGTTTTATTCCGCCCAGATTGGCATGTCATTGCAAAACCGCGCCGTGGATGCCGCCACGAGTGGAAAGTTACACCGGAGGTTTGCGGCAAGTTGGAGTCGATGGTGAAGTTTGGTAAAATATCTGATATGGATGGATTGCTACAGTATATGATGGGACTTAGAATTAAGGAGGTCTAAGAATGTGAAAATCGTAGATGTAGTAGATGAAACTGATATACGGTTGTCGCATCTGATAAAATTGTGCCTGTTGCACGCCATGTTGAATAAAAATGCCGGATAAAATATCACGCAGGAATCAAGGGGGAAAGACATGCAAACTTTCAATAACGTGACAACCATTGTCAGAGACGATCTGGCGAAAACCATCACCAAGGGCAGCCGTCTCTCTATGGCTGCGGCCTGTTTTTCCATTTACGCGTTTGATGCTCTGAAAAAACAGCTAGAGCCTGAATTATTCAACGGACAAAGGATCGATGCTCTCGAATCCTTGCCATAACTAACGAAATGCTACATTTTCCTGTTCACCCAATGGGTTGCGACAGACCAGTAGCAAAAAAGAGCATAACCCGCTAAAATGTTAAGTGCCGAAACCAAACACGAAAGCGGGGATGCCCTCATGAATAGCTTATCAAACATCAACATCAAGTGCAAGTCAAATTTCTCAATCAATTTCGCTGGCGGCGACATGACGTCCGATGCTGGCGTGGCGCTCTGGAAAGAGTTCATGGACTCCATCGGCTTCAGCCGCATGGCGAAAGAGACGTTCAGTGCGCCATGCTCCCTGAAGACGTATGATGACGCCGACCTCTTGGAACAAAAGCTGCTCATGTTGCTGTGTGGCTACGACACGGACGACGAGGCGGATCATCTGGCGCACGACCCGATGCTCCGGCTCCTGCTCGGCAAGAAGCGGCTGGCCTCGCAGCCTACGATGTCACGGTTCGCCGCGCGCCTTGACGAAGATTCCATCCGCCAACTGGAAAAAGTGAATCGGGCGCTCTTGCGCCTCGCGTACCAGCGCAAGCATCCGAAAAACATCGTTCTGGACGTGGACACGACGCTGCTCCCGACGTATGGGGAGCAGGAAGGCGGGGCGTACGTCCACCACTATGATGCGGTCGGCTTCCATCCCATCGCGGTTTTTGACGGATTGACGGGCGACCTTGTCCGCATCGGGCTCCGCAAAGGGAACCACTACTGTGGAAAGGACGCTGACAAGTTCATGAAGCCGGTGCTCGAAGCATATGACCATGATGAGCCCGGCACGAATGTGCTCCTGCGCGGCGACAGCGGTCTCGCGATGCCGACGCTTTACGACCTTGTGGAATCCTATGATTACCGTTACGTCATCCGCCTGAAGCAGAATCCGCGCTTGATGAAGAACGTGCAGGATCTTTGCGACGAAGTTGCGGCAGAGGCCGCGCGGAGCGACGAGACGCATTTCGTCCGCTACTGCGAATTCCCATACAAGGCGCAATCCTGGTCGCGTGAGCGCCGCGTCGTGTGCAAGATCGAGCTTCACAAGCGCGAGGAGCAGAGCTTGTTCCCGGATTCGCTGATGTTCGTCGTCACGAATCTCACTGCCCCGATGCAAGAAGTGATTGCCGCCTACTGCAAGCGCGGGGCGATGGAGAACTTTTTCAAGGAAGCCAAGAACGCGTTCACGTTCACGCACATGAGCAGCCGCAACTTCGTGACGAATGCCAACCGCTTGTGGATTGCCGCGCTCGCCTACAACATCTTCAACCTGTTCCGGCGGTTCTGCCTGAACAGGAAGTGGCAGTCCTACCGTGCGCACGAGCTGCGCCTGCGGTTGATGAAAATCGCAGGGCGCGTGACAAGGCACGCGAACAAGACGATTTTCAAACTGTGTAGCAGCTGTCCGTACCAAGAGACGTTCCGACAGGCACACATACGAATATTGTCATTGGTAGCGTAGCTGCATTTTCGATCTTTGATATTGCGAGACAGTTGCTTTTGATGCGACGCAATCCGTCTGTCCATTTTTCTGGAATATGGAAGGTTGCGTGTCGGCGGAACGCAACGGATCCAACAATGTTGATGTGACAAGGGGCGATTCAGACACTGATGAGCCTCGTTGAATAATTCAGGTAGAGGGCATCGAGGAACTGCGGCAGCTCATCTTCGCGGAAGTTGCCAAGGTCGGCGAAAAGAACAACAATCCTGCGCTGCTGCGCATCCCCATGGACCGGGTGTTTACGATCCAGGGCTTCGGTACGGTGGTCACGGGTACGCTCACCCAGGGCATGATCCGCACAGGAGACGAAGTGACGATCTATCCGGAAGGCCTGAATGCCAAGGTCCGGGGCCTGCAGGTGCATGGGAAGTCCGTGGATGCGGCATACGCTGGCCAGCGGACGGCGGTCAACCTGACGGGGGTCAAGAAAGAAGACATCGCCCGGGGCAACGTGCTGGCGGCGAAGGACAGTCTTACGCCATCCTCCATGATCGACGTAAAACTGCAGGTGCTGGGAGATTCCAAGCGTACGGTTCTGAACGGATCGCGGCTGCATCTGCACTACGGATCGGCGCAGGTGCTGTGCAAGGCGGTCCTGCTGGACAAAGATGCGCTTGACCCCGGCGAGAGCGGCTATGCCCAGCTTCGCACGGAGGA
>OMZR01000116.1:6197-15523 GCA_900315575.1 uncultured Veillonellaceae bacterium | reverse complement strand
TTATTTTTTTGCCGCAAATGCGGCGCGGATGGTGACAACATGCGTCCCGTGGAAGGGATCGCGTGGTTGGCCAAACCTCCAAGATCATTCTCAATTTTTTGGAGGGACAGTTTTATGAGAAAGTATGAACAGCTCGCGGCGGACATCGTGAAGCTCGTCGGCGGCAAGGAGAACGTCATTTCGCTCGCGCACTGCATCACGCGGCTGCGCTTCAAACTGAAGGACGAAGGCAAGGCGCAGACGGATGCGATCAAGGCTCTCGGCGGCGTCGTGACGGTCATCCAGAGCGGCGGCCAGTACCAGGTCGTCATCGGCAACGCGGTCGGCGATGTCTATGACGAGATCCTCGCATCGCAGGGCATCAATGGTGCCGGCGCGGCGGCAGAGGATGATGAAGCGAAGAAGGACATGAGCCTCCTCGACCGCTTCATCGATCTGATTTCGAGCGTGTTCCAGCCCGTGCTCGGCGTCCTCGCTGCAGCCGGTATGATCAAGGGCTTCACGGTGCTCCTGACGGCGACGGACATCGTCGCTCCGAAGGGCGGCACGGCGCAGATGCTCGGCATCATCGGTGATGCGTTCTTTTATTTCCTGCCGATCATGCTCGCGTACACGTCGGCAAAGAAGTTCAAGATGAACATCTTCTCCGCCATGACGGTCGGCGCGGCGCTCGTCTATCCGAGCCTCGCGAAGATCATGGGCGGCGAGCCGATGTACACGCTGTTCGCGGGCACGATCTTCGAGTCACCGGTGCACACGGAGTTCCTCGGCATCCCGGTGTTGCTGATGAACTACGCATCGAGCGTCATCCCGGCCATCGTCGCCATTTACTTCGGCGCGAAGGTCGAACGCTTCTTTGCACGTGTCATCCCGACGATGGTCAAAGGCTTCTTCGTTCCGTTCTGCACGCTGCTCGTCGTCATCCCGCTGACGCTCATGGTCGTCGGCCCAGTCGCGATGTGGGCAGGCAAGCTCGTCGGCGCGGCGGCCATGGCAATCTACAGCCTGAGCCCGGTGCTCTCCGGCCTCTTCATCGGCGCGTTCTGGCAGGTCTTCGTCATGTTCGGCCTGCATTGGGGCCTCGTGCCGGTCATGCTGAACAACGTGGCCGTCTATGGCAATGACCCGCTCGTCGTCACGTACTTTGGTGCTTCGTTCGCGCAGATCGGTGTTGTCCTTGCGATCCTCCTCCGTACGAAGGATCAGAACCTCCGCTCCCTTTCGATTCCTGCGTTCATTTCCGGTATCTTCGGCGTCACGGAGCCTGCTATCTATGGTGTCACGCTCCCACGCAAGAAATATTTCGCACTTTCCTGCGTCGGCGCAGCCGTCGGCGGCGCGCTCATCGCGTTCTTCGATGTCCGTCTCTACATCTTCGGCGGCCTCGGCATCTTCGGTTATCCGTGCTTCATCGACTCGGCGACGAACAACATGGCTGGCATGTACAACGGCATGATCGCTTCGGCTGTTGCCTTCGCCGTCGGCTTCCTGCTCGTGTTCCCGATTTATCGCGACCAGAAAGTCGAGGCAGGTGACACGGAGCTTTCCGTGACGACGGAAAATGGCGAGACGAAATCCGTCGAGCGTGAGATCCTCGTTGCTCCGGTCTCCGGCAAGGTCGTCCCTCTGGCAAATGTCCCGGATGAAGCATTCTCTGCCGGCGTGCTCGGCAAAGGCATCGCCATCGAGCCGTCGGAAGGCCGCGTCGTCGCTCCTGCGGACGCGACGGTCACGACGCTGTTCCCGACGGGCCACGCGATCGGCCTCATCACGGACAAGGGCGCAGAGCTTCTCATCCACATCGGCATGGATACGGTCAAGCTCGAAGGCAAGTATTTCAAGGCGCATGTCAAGCAGGGCGACAAGGTCAAGAAAGGCCAGCTGCTCATCGAGTTCGATGTCGAGAAGATCAAGGAAGCCGGCTACCCGGTCGTGACGCCCGTGCTCGTGACGAATACGGCGAGCTACCTCGACGTTGTCCCGACGGAGGCAGGCTCCATCCAGGAGAAAGAAAACCTCATCACGGTTGTTGCATAACGATTTGCGGAAAGGAGCAGCCATTTCATGAAATTCCCTGAAAACTTCCTCTGGGGCGGCGCGGTCGCTGCGAACCAGTGCGAAGGCGCTTATAATGAAGACGGCAAAGGCATCGACATCCAGGACATTCTGCCGCATGGCATGAAGACGCCGCCGACCGAAGAGCCGACGCCCGACAATCTCAAGCTCACGGCCATTGATTTCTACCATCGCTACAAGGATGACATCAAGCTGTTCGCCGAAATGGGCTTCAAGGTCTTCCGCACGAGCATCGCGTGGAGCCGCATTTACCCGAATGGCGATGACGCCGAGCCGAACGAGCAGGGCTTGAAATTCTACGACGACCTCTTTGACGAGTGCCATAAATATGGCATCGAGCCGCTTGTGACGATTTCGCATTATGAGACGCCGCTGCACCTCGCGAAAAAGTACAACGGTTGGGCGAACCACGACCTCATCGGCTTCTACGAGAAATACGTCCGCACGATTTTCGCGCGCTACGGCAAGAAAGTCAAATACTGGCTGACGTTCAACGAAATCAACAGCGTGCTGCATCAGCCGCTCGTTTCGGGCGGTATCATGACGCCGCTCTCCGAGCTCAGCAAGTCCGACCTCTATCAGGCCTGCCATCATGAGTTCGTGGCCTCGGCGCTCGCGACGAAGATTGCGCACGAGATGATGCCGGACGCCAAAGTCGGCTGCATGATTCTCGCGATTCCTTTCTATCCGCTTTCGCCGAATCCTGACGATGTCATCCAGACGATGGAGACCGACCATGCGAATGATTTCTTTGGCGACATGCATGTGCGCGGCGAATATCCGGGCTACATGAAGCGCTATTTCCGCGAGCATGGCATCGAGATCCAGACGACGCCCGAGGAGCTCAAGCTCCTGAAGGAGAACACCGTCGATTTCGTTTCGTTCAGCTACTATATGAGCTCGTGCATCTCGGCTGACCCGTCGAAGCAGGCAGGGGAGGGCAACATCGTGCCGGGCGTGCCGAACCCGTATCTCAAGGCGTCGCCCTGGGGCTGGCAGATCGATCCGAAGGGCATCCGCTTCGTGCTGAACCGCTACTATGACCGCTGGCAGAAGCCACTGTTCATCGTTGAGAATGGCCTCGGCACGAACGACGAGCTCGTCGACGACGGCAAGGGCGGCAGGACGGTCAACGATGACTACCGCATCGAATACCTCAACGACCACCTCGTGCAGGTCGGCGAGGCCATCGCCGACGGCGTGCCCGTCATGGGCTACACGACGTGGGGCTGCATCGATCTCGTCAGCGCCTCGACGGCCGAGATGAAGAAGCGCTACGGCTTCATCTACGTCGATCGCAACAACGACGGCACGGGTACGCTCGCGCGCTACCGCAAGAAATCGTTCTGGTGGTATAAGGACGTCATCGCGACAAATGGAGGTAGCCTCAAGGCATAAGCATAGTGAAAGACTATGCAGCATAGGGAGAAAATCATTGACAGTGATGCGATTTTCCGATATGCTGAATACATCAAAAAGTTCATAGGGCAGGCAGGGCTGACGGATCAGTGGAGCACACCACGTGTCCTGCATGCTTTTGAAAAAAGCCGACCGTCTGGGCAGAGAGGTTTGTCCAGCGGTGCGGCTTTTTGTTTTCGCTGACAAGACCTCTCTTTCGCGTCCCTGCGCCTTGCAGGGAGAAAGGATGGTTTTCATGCGGAATCGCTGGCTCATCGCACTTTCGGCCGTCGGGATCCACATCTCGATCGGCAGTGTCTATGCCTGGAGCGTGCTGACGCGCCCCATCATGCAGCAGCTCGGATGGTCGCTTTCGGAGACGACGTGGGCGTTCTCCATCGCAATCCTGTTCCTCGGCTTCTCGGCGGGCTTCCTCGGAAAGTTTGTAGAAAAGTACGGCCCGAAACGGAGCGGCCTCGTCTCGATGTGCTTCTTCGGCGCCGGCATGTTCGGCACGGCGCTCGCGCTCCATCTCGGCAGCATGCCGCTCCTTTATCTTTTCTATGGTGCGATTGGCGGCATCGGCCTCGGCGTCGGCTACATCACGCCGGTCTCGACGCTCGTCAAGTATTTCCCGAACCATCGCGGCTTCGCGACGGGCCTCGCCATCATGGGCTTCGGCTTCGCGGCACTGATTGCGGGCCCCGTCATGCAGCAGCTCACGGCGCGCTTCGGCCTCGTCGAGAACTTCCTGATTCTCGGCACGGTCTATATGGTGCTGATCGGCGCTTCGTCGCTCTACCTCAAGCCGCCAGCGAAAGCAGCCGTGCAGCAGGCATCGCAGGGCAGGGGAGCCGCATCCGCGCCGTGCACACCCGTCAGCCGCGACGCGAGCACGCTCGGCGCGACGGCCTCCGAGGCGATGCATACGTGGCAGTTCGGTGCGCTCTGGTGGATCTTCTTCGTCAACATCACGTGCGGCATCGGCCTGCTCGCCGTTGCGTCGCCGATGGCGCAGGAAGTCGTCGGCATGGATGCCACGCAGGCCGCCTCAATGGTCGGCATCATCGGCCTGCTCAATGGCGGCGGCCGCATCCTCTGGTCGACGGCGTCCGACTACCTCGGCCGCGGCCTCACGTACATGCTGTTCTTTGTCCTCGAAGTCGCGGCATTTGCTCTGCTCTCGGGCACGCGCGACGCCTTCGTGTTCCAGGCGCTCGTGCTGCTGATCATCAGCTGCTACGGCGGCGGCTTCTCGTGCATGCCGGCCTATCTTTCCGACCTCTTCGGCACGCGCGAGCTCTCGGCCATTCACGGCCGCGTCCTCACGGCCTGGGGCGTCGCCGGCGTCGTCGGCCCGACGCTCGTCTCCCTCTTCCGCGAGCAGACGCAGGGCTACACGGCGATCCTGCTGTTCTTCGCCGGTCTTTTTGTTTTGAATTTTGCTATCGCGACCGTATTGAAGCTGCATGGGAAACAGACGGCATTCTTGTCTCCCTCTTATTCCGATTGCCAGTGATGGATTCTATCTCTCTATGAATGATGAAACGCAGAAGGATCTTCGTGCAATTTCTTGCGTTTCTGCACAAAATCCCGGACTGTAAAAAAGTCCGGGATTTTGTGTGTGGTGAAACGCCCTTATTTTTGCAGATTGGCAAACAATCGTTTGATCGGTAGCAGTTTCAAAATCACGAAGCAGATGATGAAATCCGGCACGAGATATGTCGCATTGAACACCATCGAATACACGGCCGGGTTCATTCCTTCGGGCGCGTAGCTCGCAAAGAACACGACGCCGGAGATGAAGTGGCAGGCAAAGCGCGCGACGAACGCGAGCGCTGTTGAGGCAATGCGGTGCGCAGGCAGGAGGCCTGCGATCCCCATGCACATGTATGGTAACGGATAGTCGAACAGTACTTGTACGGGATGCAGAATGAAGGGATCCTGCATCATGTTCAGGAAGCCATAAAGACAGCCGCCAATCGCACCGACGATCGGCCCTTCAAGATAGGCGAGCAGGATGAGCGGCACCATGCCGCCGAGCGTGACACTGCCGCCCTGGGGCATGTGGAAGATGCGCAGCTGCTCGAGTACGAGCGTTGCCGCGATCATCAGCGCGGCGAAGACAATCTGCCGCGTTGTCAGATGCAATTTCATGTTCAAGATCCCCTTTCTTTCTGCATTCCTATTCTAAAGGCTTCGTTACGCAATTGCAAGGCAAATGTGTCAGAATTGATAACTGCGTCAATAGAAGGGATTGAAAACGGTTGCGCATGGATGTTATAATGAAAGACAGAGATTTCATCGGACGGAGGTCTTGGAATGATTCAGGATATTGCACCGCATCGGCTGAAGAACCAGTATGCGCCGGGAAAGTGCTGCGGACGGAACGATTTTGTCGTCTGCGCGCGCGACGGGGCGCTGCTTGTCCCGAAGATGGGGCCGCTCCGGTTTCCTCGTTATGACGAGCTCGTGACGGGCCTTTCCGGCGTTGCGCCGGAGGCGGATGTCACGGCTGCTGCCTGGGACGTTTCGGCACTGCTTTCGCCCGAGGCGATGCCGTATCTCTTTTCCGTCGATGATCGGGATTTCTATCTCGTGCGCGGCGCGGTCGCGGCGCCGGCGGGCTGGCATTATGTGAAGCTTCGGCAGCTGCGGCAGGAAGGCCATGGCTCGCGCGAGGCGTTTTATGCGGCGTACACGGCCATGCATCTCGCCATCTGGTATGAAAACAACCGCTTCTGCGGCAAATGCGGCTGCGAGACGGTGCATTCGGAGACGGAGCGCGCGCTCGTCTGCCCACGCTGCGGCCGCATCATCTATCCGCAGCTCATTCCGGCGATCATTGCCGGCGTCATTGATGGCGACCGGATTCTCTTGACGAAATACGCACACCGCAAGATGCCGTTTTATGCGCTGATCGCGGGCTTCACGGAAATCGGCGAGACGCTTGAGGAATGCGTGGAGCGCGAGGTCTACGAAGAAGTCGGCCTGCGCGTCAAGAACCTCCGCTACTACAAGTCGCAGCCCTGGGGCAACGTGCAGGACATCCTCGCGGGGTTCTACTGCGATGTGGACGGCAGCGCGGACATCCGGCTCGCACGTGACGAACTGCGCGAGGCCGTCTGGGTGCCGCGCGCAGACGTTGTTGGCCAGACAGACGACTTCAGCCTCACGCATGAGATGATGATGACATTCCGCTCCGGCAATGAGCCGAAGTGATATAAAAAGGAGATTTTCAATCTATGGAACTCGAACTTTCGATGGAGACGCTCGTGAAGCGTTTCAAGGATTACATTTCGTACAACACGCAGTCGGACGAGGACAATGACAAGGAGTGCCCGTCGACGCCGGGGCAGATGGTGTTTGCAAAGCACCTGGCCGAGGAGCTCAAGGACATCGGCCTTTCGGATGTCACGCTCGACGCGCATGGCTATATCATGGCGACGCTGCCGGCCAATGATGGCGGCACTGGCAAGACGGTCGGCTTCATCTCGCATCTCGACACGGCGCCCGATGCGCCGGGCGGCCCGATGCATCCGCGCATCGTCAAGGACTATGACGGCAAGGACATCGTGCTGAACGAAAAGGAAAATATCATTCTTTCTCCGAACGAGTTCCCGGAGCTCCTGGACTACAAGGGCCAGGATATCATGGTCACGGACGGCCTGACGCTGCTCGGTGCCGATGACAAGGCAGGCCTGACGGCCATCGTCACGGCGGCGGAATACCTCGTCAAGCATCCCGAGGTCAAGCATGGCACGATTCGCATCGGCGTGACGCCGGACGAGGAGACGGGCCGCAGCGCGACGCTGTTCGATGTTGAGAAATTCGGTGCGGACTTCGCCTATACGGTTGATGGCGGCGCGATCGGCGGCCTTGAATATGAGACGTTCAATGCCGCGAACCCGATCATCACGTTCCATGGCCGCAGCGTCCATACGGGCGATGCGAAGGGCAAGATGCTCAATGCGCTGACGCTTGCTGCCGAGTGGCAGAATCTGCTGCCAGCGGGCGAGAAGCCGGAGTACACGGAAGGCTATGAAGGCTTCTTCCATGTCTACAAGATTTCGGGCGGCGTCGAAACTTGCACGATGCACATGCTCGTGCGCGACCATGACCGCGCGAAGTTCGAGGAGCGCAAAGCCTTTCTTGACAAGCTCGCCGCGTTCTTCAATGAGCGCTATGGCGCAGGCACGGTCGAGGTCACGCCGCATGATGTCTACTATAACATGCGCGAGAAGATCGAGGACGGCAACATGTATGTCGTCGATCTTGCGAAAGAAGCCATGCGCGAGGCGGGCATCGAGCCGGTCATTTCGCCGGTGCGCGGCGGCACGGATGGTTCGCAGCTCTCGTTCCGCGGCCTGCCGTGCCCGAACCTCTTCACGGGCGGCCTGAACTACCATGGCCGCTACGAGTATCTGCCGCTGCCGTCGCTCAAAGCGGCCGGCGAGACGACGCTGCATCTGATGGTTCTGGCTGGCAAAAAGGCAAAATAACATGCGTATCATCGACGCCCATCTTCATTTTGGCAAAGAGCCGTATTTCGACGACATTGCGCGCAAGGCGCAGCATGAAAATACCGAAGCGCATCTGCGCAAGGAGTATGCGCGGCTCGGCATCGTCGGCGGCGTCGTCATGGGCAACCGGCTGGTTGCGGATGTAGCGACGGCGTACCCGTCAATGCTTCATTACTGCGTCGGCATCGAGCGCTTTACGCTGCCGGGCTCGGGCGACTGGCTCGATCCCGCTGTCCGCGAGGAAGCGCTGCCGCTTGTGGAGCAGCATCTGAAGCGGAAGGAATGCGTCGGCATCAAGCTGTATCCGGGCTATCATCAGTACTGGATTTATGACGATGCGTTTGCACCGCTTTACCGCCTCGCCGCAGAGTATCACAAGCCTGTCGCCGTCCATACGGGCCTGACGGCTTCGGGGGATGCATACCTCAAATACAGCCATCCTTCCGTGCTGGACGAGGCCGCGACGAAGTTCCGTGACGTGCAGTTCGTCATGTGCCACTTCGGCGAGCCATGGTATACGGATGCAGCGGCCGTGCTCGAAAAGAACCCGAATGTCGCCGCGGACCTTTCGGGCATCCTCGAAGGCAAGATCTGGGATTTCCCGGCATTCTACCGCAAGCAGAAATATTATATCGAGCAGCTCAAGGGCTGGATTTCGTATCTCGACAGCTACGACCGCTTCATGTTCGGCACGGACTGGCCGCTCGCGAATCTCGAAGACTATATCACATTTACGAAAGACATCATTCCCGAAAAGCACTGGGATGCGGTATTTTTTGAAAATGCAAAGCGCATCTATCAGCTGACTTAACACGGAAGCCTCCCTCTAGAGGGGGCCTGCTGTCCAAGAGTACGATTTGAACATTTACAGGAGGAAACAATTTGGCATTACTGGATATCAAGAAGGCCGGCAATCCCGTCCTCAAGGAGCACTGTGCGCCGGTGGAGCGCGTTGACAAGCGTCTCAAGAAGCTTCTTGACGATATGGCCGAGACGATGTATGAGGCGGACGGCGTTGGCCTCGCCGCGCCTCAGGTCGGCGAGCCCATCCGCATGATCGTCATCGACGTGCAGGACGACCACGGCCTTTTGGAGCTCATCAACCCCGTCATCACGTACCGCGAGGGCACGGCCGTCGATACCGAGGGCTGCCTCTCCGTGCCGGACATCTATGGCGAGGTTGAGCGCGCGGCCAAGGTCAAGGTCGAGTACGAGAACCGCCGCGGCAAGAAGCAGCATCTGACGGCGACGGGCCTGCTCGCGCGCTGCATCCAGCATGAGTGCGACCACCTCGAGGGCCAGCTCTTCATCGACATCGCAAAGAGCGTC
>OMZR01000116.1:0-6177 GCA_900315575.1 uncultured Veillonellaceae bacterium | reverse complement strand
GATGCTCGACAAGCACTGCGACGTCATCGCCGTCATCACGCAGCCAGACAAGCCGCGCGGGCGCGGGCAGAAGCTCACGCCTTCGCCGGTCAAGGAATATGCTGTGGCGCATGATCTGCCCGTCTACCAGCCCGCGAAAATCAAGACGGACGAGTTCACGACGCAGCTCGAGGCCATGAAGCCCGACCTCATGGTCGTCGTGGCGTTCGGCCAGATTCTTTCGCAGCGCATCCTCGACATCCCGCCGTATGGCTGCATCAATGTCCATGCGTCGCTGCTGCCGCGCTATCGCGGTGCCGCGCCGATGCAGTGGTGCGTCATCAATGGTGAGAAGGAGACGGGCGTCACGACGATGTTCATGGACGCCGGCCTCGATACGGGCGACATGCTGCTGAAGGAAACATTTCCGATTGGCGAGGATACGACGCTTGAGGAAGTGCACGACGGCCTGATGGCCATGGGCGCGGGCGTGCTTGAAAAGACGCTCGAAGAGCTGTCGGACGGCACGCTCCAGCGCACGCCGCAGACGGGCGAATCGAACTATGCGCCGATGCTTGACAAGGAGACAGGCCATATCGACTGGCAGAAATCCGCCGAGAGCATCCACAATCTCGTGCGAGGCCTCGATTCGTGGCCGGGCGCCTATACATTCCTCGATGGCAAGAAGTACAAGGTCTGGAGGACGCGCCGCACGGGCGAGAAGACCGATACCGACGCTGGCACGATTCTCGTCGCCGACAAGAAGCAGGGCCTTCGCGTGGCGGCGGGCGGCGAGGTGCTCGAAATCACAGAGCTCCAGGCGCCGGGCAAGAAGCGCATGAAGGCGGCCGACTACCTCAATGGCCATGGCATTACGCTGCCTGCCCGCTTTGAAGGCTGAAGCCCGAACTTGAAAACATTTTCCATACTTTGGAGAAAAGCGATGGAATCCACACAGAATATCAAGAAAAACTTCATCATGCCGAAACGCCCGAAGAAACGGGTGTTTCTCGGCATGCTTTCTCTGACGACCCTCCTTATGGCGGTCGTCCTTTTCGTCATTTGGTATATCGGCGTGCCGGGGCTTTCGGAGATTCAGCCGTGGCTGCCGACGCTCCTCGGCGCAGCGTTTTCGGCCGTCGTGCTGCTGGCGTTTTTCGGCATCATCAATATGGTGCTGGCCGTCAGCGGACTGCCGTATCTCGGCATCTTGCAGAAGCAGACGTATGAGCTCATCAATGCGCTGTTTCCATTTGCCGTCTATCTCGGCCGTTTGTTCGGCATCCGGCGCCGGAAGCTCGAGGCGTCGTTTATCGCGGTCAGCAACCTGCTGTTCCGCCGCCGCAAGATCCGCGTGCCGGCAAGCCGCTTGCTTGTCGTGACGCCGCACTGCCTGCAGCTCGCTTCGTGCCCGCACAAGATCACGCGCGACCCGCATAACTGCAAGCGTTGCGGCGGCTGCGACATCGGGGCGCTCGTGACGCTGGCCGACGAGATGGGATTTCATTTCTTTGTCGCGACGGGCGGCACGCTCGCGCGGCAGATCGTGCGCGACACGCGGCCGAAAGCCGTGCTGGCCATCGCTTGCGAGCGCGACCTCATGAGCGGCATCCAGGACGTCTACCCGCTGCCGGCCATCGGTGTACTGAACATTCGGCCGAATGGACCGTGTTACAATACGCATGTCGATATGGAGCTCGTGCGAAAGCAGCTCGAAGAAATCATCATTCCAGAACCGAAAGCAGAGAAGGAAGAGAAGAAAGAAAAGGAGGCGGAGCACGATGGATAAAGTTCGCAATCTCGCCGTGCGCGTGCTGGGCGAAGTCCACGAGGAAGGCGCTTATGCAAATGTCGCGCTGGCGCGGAACCTGCGCAAGGCGCAGCTCACGGACGTTGACCGGCGCTTTCTGACGGAGCTCGTCTATGGCGCCGTCAAGGCGGGCGGCACGCTCGACTGGATGATCCGCCGCTATGTCAACCGCCCCGTGCGCAAAATCGCGCCGATGATCCGCAACATCCTGCGGCTCGGCTTCTATCAGATTTTCTACATGGACAAGGTGCCGGATTCGGCGGCCTGCAATGAATGCGTCGAGCTTGCGAAGAAATATGGCCATCCGGGTACGGTCAAGTTCGTCAATGCCGTGCTGCGCTCGGCCGTGCGCGAACCCGAAAAATGTGCGTTCCCGCATGGCAAGGGCCATGCGACGGAAGAGCTCGCTTTGAAGTCATTTCATCCGCAATGGATGGTCAAGCGCTGGGTCAAAGCGTTTGGATACGATGCGGCCGCAGCCATCTGTGCATTTGATAACGAGGATGCCGTGCTATCGCTGCGTACGAATACGCTGAAGACAACGCGCGAAGAACTGCTTGAGCGGCTGAAGGAGGAAGGTGCGACTGCCGAGCCGTCGGACTGGGCGCCTGAGGGCATCCTCTGCCAGAAGCATGGCGCGCTCGACCGTATGGCGTCGCTCCAGGAAGGGCTGTTTCAGGTGCAGGATGAGAGCTCGATGCAGGTCGCGCATGTTGTGGCACCGGAGTCCGGGGAGTTCGTCATCGACTGCTGCAGTGCGCCGGGCGGCAAGACGACGCATCTCGCGGCGCTCATGCGAAATCAGGGGCGCATTGTGGCCGGCGACATCTATGAGCACAAGCTCGCGCGCATCGAGGAAAATGCGAAGCGGCTCGGCATCACGATCATAGATACGGAGCTCTTGGATGCGCGTGATATTGGAAAGCATTTTCCGCAGCAGGCCGACCGCGTGCTCG
This sequence comes from uncultured Veillonellaceae bacterium, assembly GCA_900315575.1. Classification (GTDB taxonomy): domain Bacteria; phylum Bacillota; class Negativicutes; order Selenomonadales; family Selenomonadaceae; genus Selenomonas_C. The sequence goes on along the minus strand of OMZR01000116.1, from coordinate 3,432 downwards.
TCGATGCGCCGTGCAGCGGCCTCGGCGTCCTGCGCCGCAAGCCCGACGCGCGCTGGCGAAAGAATGAAGAAGAGCTCCGAAAGCTCCCGCAGCTCCAGCTCGACATTCTGACGAGCGCGGCCGAAGCCGTCAAAATCGGCGGCGTGCTCGTCTATAGCACCTGCACAATCGACCGCAAGGAGAATGAAGAAGTCGTCGAAGCCTTCCTCGCGACGCATCCGCAGTTCGAGATCGAAGAGACGGGGAAGTACCTGCCGATGAAACCGCGTGAAGCGAAGATGGTGCAGCTTTACCCGAATGTCGATGGGACGGACGGATTTTTCATCGCGCGGATGAAACGAAACGCAAATTAAGGAAACAGATCAATGAAACAAAACATATTCGGTATGACGGTAGCGGAACTGCAAGAGGTTCTTGCCCCTCTGAACCTTCCGAAGTTCCGGGCGAAGCAGATCGCGCAGTGGATGTATGAGAAGGGCGCGACGTCGTTTGACGAGATGACGAATCTCTCGAAAGACTTGCGCGCGAAGCTCGCAGACGAGTTCGAGATTTTTCTGGCGACGCCGAAAGACATCCTGCAGTCGAAGGACGGCAGGACGAGCAAGTACCTGCTGGCGTTTGCCGATGGCACGGCCGTCGAGTCCGTGCTCATGCGGCAGCCGTATGGCAACAGCATCTGCATTTCGACGCAGGCGGGCTGTGCGATGGGGTGCGCGTTCTGCGCTTCGACGCTGCATGGCCGCGCGCGCGACCTCACGGCGGGCGAAATGCTCGCCGAAGTCGTATTCATCGACCAGCTGCTGCGCAAAGAAGGGCAGAAGGTCGATACGATGGTGCTCATGGGCTCGGGCGAGCCGCTCATGAATTATGACAATGTGCTGGCCTTCCTGCACCTCGTGCATGACGAGACGATTCTCGGCATGAGCTACCGCAGCATCACGCTCTCGACGTCGGGCATCGTGCCGAACATCTACCGGCTCGCCGACGAGGGCATCCCCGTGTCGCTCTCGATTTCGCTCCATGCGCCGGAGGACGCGCTGCGCTCGGAGCTCATGCCGATCAACCGCAAATACCCGATGGCGGATGTCATCGCGGCGGGCAAATCGTATGGCGACAAGACGAAGCGCCGCGTGACGTATGAGTACATCCTGATCGACGGCGTCAATGACAGCGAGCAGCACGCGGCCGAGCTTGCAAAGCTGCTGCATGGCCAGCTTGCGAGCGTGAACCTCATCCCGATCAATCCCGTGGTCGAGCGCCATCTGCTGCGGCCGTCGCAGCAGCGCATCGATGCGTTCGAGAAAGCGCTCGCCGACCGCCATATCGCCGTGACTGTGCGCCGCGAGATGGGTACGGACATCAACGCGGCCTGCGGGCAGCTGCGGAACCGGCATCTGGATGCCGAGGAAAAATGACGCGGGCGGAAAAGTCTGCTATAATAGGGGACGTAAATTTCTGTTTGAAATTTCAGCATATCATTGGGAGATGCTTTTATGGGCATGGCAAAATGGGAATCGTTCCTCGAAGATCATATCGAGGGATTCTTCAACCGGCGCTTTTCGAGCCATCTCGAGCCGGTCGAGCTCGGCAAGGCGCTGACGCGCGAGCTCGTGCGGCGGCGGAAGAAGGCCGCGGAGGGCCATGTCGTCCCGAACGTGTATACGCTCGAACTCGGTGCCGAGGATTATGAACGCCTTTGCTGCCAGCGCGTCCTCGACGAGCTCCACACGGCGATTGAGCGCAAGGTCATCGCTGAGGACTGCTTCATGGACGGCGAGCTTTCGCTCGAAATGAAGAAGCAGGGTAGGGGAAAGGGCGTGCTCGAGGTGCAATCGAGCTTTCAGGACGACGCGCCAGCAGAAGAAGCAACGGGCGACGCGCCATCGCACACGATCGTGCTTGAGCGCTCGTCATTTGACATCAACAAGCCGCTGAACCTGCCGCGCGAATATGAGCTCGCGTCACTGACAGCCGTCAATGGCGTGGACAAGGACTCGTACCTCGCGATTGGCGAAAAGCAGGTCTACATCGGCCGGCTCGACAAGAATGACTTCATTCTGATGGACCCGAATGCCTCGCGCATGCACGCCTATGTGACGTATGAGCGTCACCGCCATTTCCTGCATGACGCTGAGAGCACGAATGGCACGTTCGTCAATGGAAAGCCTGTGCTCCATGCCTGTCTCGCGCCTGGCGACGAAATCCAGATCGGCAGCACGGTGCTGCTTTACGAGGTGATTTGATGCCATCGACAGCTTTTTTTTTCAAGGCATTGAGCGTCGTGTTCCAGTATGGAATGCTGCTTGTGCTGCTGAAAGTCCTCTACCGTCTCGTGCGGGTCGTGCAACAGGGCGTGCGGCGCGAAGTCAAAGAACTCCGCACGGTGCAGGCCGAGGTGCATGAGGCCGTGTTGACCGTCGTCGACGCGCGGGAGTCTTCGGGTCTCGCGGGGCGGCGGTTTGCGTTTTCCGACGAAATTACGATCGGGCGCGGCGAGGACAATGACATTGCGATTCCCGATGCCTTTGTGTCGCATCATCATGCGCGCATCTATCAGCATGGCAACCAGTATGTGGTCGAAGATCTCGGCAGCCGCAATCATACGTATGTCAATGACGAAGAGCTTGACGGCAGCACGTATCTGACGCCAGGCGATGTCATCCGCATCGGTTTTGTCGCATTCGAGTTTGAGAGGTGAAGACGGTGGCAGAAAGCTTTGCCTATACGGATGTCGGACGCGTGCGCCCGACGAATGAAGACAGCGCGCTCTGCTTCGCGCCCGGCGTGGCCGTCGTGGCGGACGGCATGGGCGGTCGCGCGGCAGGCGAAGTCGCAAGCTCGCTTCTCGTGCAGACTGTGCGCGAGGTTCTAGAAAGGGCGCCGCGGCCCTGGGACGAGGATGCCCTGCGGCAGGCTGTGGTTCTTGCAAATGAGCGCATTCTCGCCGAGGCCGAGAAGTATCCTGCCTGCGAGGGGATGGGAACGACGGCGACGCTCGTGTCGTATGCCGATGCGGAAGAAACGGACGGAGAAGCTGTTTGGGCGCATGTCGGCGACAGCCGCATGTACCTCCTGCGTAGCGGCGAACTCCGCCAGATCACGCGCGACCATTCGTATGTCGAGGGGCTTGTCGAAAGCGGCTCGATCACGGAGGCCGAGGCGCGAAAGCACCCGCGGAAGAATGTGCTGACGCGTGCCGTCGGCGTCGAGCCGGACGTCGAAGTCGATACGGGCCGCCTCGCGTTGCAGAAAGGCGACATGCTGCTGCTTGCGACGGATGGCCTGAGAAATGCGCTGGAGTCCCTGGGACTGAAGTACATTGTGAATGAAGGAGACGGCGCATTTTACGGACCGAAGATCGACTTCCACCTGAGAGACTGCCTGGGCAGAACCTGGCAGTGCGGAACGATTCAGCTGGACTTCCAGCTTCCG
>OMZR01000008.1 GCA_900315575.1 uncultured Veillonellaceae bacterium | reverse complement strand
AAAACGTCGGATGCGCCATCGTGGTTGCAACATTTGTACAGTGCTGCTGAGAAAAGAGGTTGATTCAACTACGGATGAGCCTCGTTGAATAATTCAGGTATAACATACTTTTTCCAGCCTGTCAACTTTCTTTTTCCACTTTGTTCATTTATAATGAAAAAGAACCATGCAACGAAAGGGACGATCCTCATGAAAGATACCTCCGCGCCGAAAGTGAAATCCCTCTACAAGGCGCTCCGCCTGCTTGATTATTTTGATGACGCCCACCCCGATGCCGGCGTGACGGAGCTCGCAGCCTACAGCGGGATGCTCAAAAGCTCCGTCCACAACATCCTGCAGACGTTCGAGCTCTGCGGCTATGTGACGCAGGACAGCGAGACGAGCCGCTACATGCTTGGCGGCGCCGCCGTGTCGCTGTTCTCCCGCTTCAAGGAGACGCGGCACATCGACTACCGCATCACGGAATACCTGCAGAGCCTGCGTGACAAGTTCCGCAAGGACGTCTATTTCGCTGCGAAAGACCATGACGACGCCGTCTGCCTCTGCGCGGAACCCGCGACGCCGTCCGGCGCGAGCTATGCAAAAGTCGGCGCGCGCACACCGCTCCATGCAACGAGTCTCGGCAAGGTGCTGCTCGGCTACTCGACAGCCGACGAAAAGCGCGCGTTCTGTGCGCAGGAGCTCCCCGCATGCACGAAGCAGACCATCACGGACGGCGATGTACTCGCCGCCGAACTCGAACGCATCATCTATGACGGCTGCGCGATGGCCAGCGGCGAATATCAGGACGGCCTCTACGGCATCGCTGTCCCCGTCACGCTCGGTGCCGAACCTGTACAATATGCCATCGGCCTCGCTTCTGATACGCCGATGTCCGGCTACATGCAGAAGCAGTACCTCTCCGAGCTCCGCTACATCGCAAAAAAAATCGCCAGCGTCGTCGGAAGACGCTGGTGATTGATTTCTAGCTCAGAACCACGCCTGGCAGACGAGGTTGAAGAAGAACAGCACGCCGAGGCAGGCGCTGACGACGTGTACTTCGCGGCGCTCGCCGCCAAGGAATTTCAGCAGCGGCCATGCCGTGAAGCCGAATGCGAGCCCCGTCGAGATGCTGCCCGTCAGCGGAATCAGCACGACGATGAGGAAGGCTGGGAACCACTCCGTGAAATCGGAGAAATCCATGTGCGCGAGATTCTGCATCATCATGGCACCCGTGATGATGATGACGGGCGCGATGGCGGCCTGTGGCACGAAGGACAGGAGCGGCACGAAGAGCATCGCGCCGAGGAACAGCACGGCCGACGTCAGCGCCATGATGCCTTTGCGCCCGCCGCTCGCGATGCCCGTCGCACTCTCGGCCGCGACGACCGTCGGGCTCGTGCCGAGGAACGAAGAAAGCAGTGCGGCCGCTGCCGAGCCGCGGAACGTGCGGTCGAATTTCGCATGGTCGGGCAGGATGCCTTCGAGGATGCCGAGCGACTCGAAGATCATGATCATGGCCATCGAGAAGACGGAGAGCAGGAACGGCAGCGAGAGCATCTGCGAGAAGTCGAACTGCGCGAAGAGCGCCGGATAATCCGCGAGGCGCGAAAGCTCGATCGTGAGCGGCTGCTCATCGTGCAGGCCGAGCCCCCAGGCGACGGCGCTCGTGATCAGGATGGCGAGCACGAAGCCGCCCGTGACTTTGCGCAGGTAGAACGCAAGGCTCAGCACGAGGCCGAAAATCGCGAGCAGCACCATCGGGCTCGTGAGGTCGCCGAGCTCGATGATCGTGTTCGTGCCGCGGCGGATGAGCTGTGCTTTCTCAAGGCCGATCTCGACGAGGAACAGGCCGATGCCGACCGTGATCGCCGTCTTGAGCGACGCGGGGACGGCAGCGGCGAGCAACGTCCGCAGCCGCGTGCAGGCCACGATGGCGAACAGCACGGCGGCAACGAGCGAGATGGCGAGCGCTTCCTGCCACGCGAGGCCCATCGAGGCAACAACCGTGTACGTGAAGAACGCATTGATGCCCATGCCCGGCGTCAGGATGATCGGCGCATCGGCATAGAACGCCATGATGAGGCAGCCGATGACGGATGAGAAGATCGTCGCGAAGACGGAAAGGTCGGCCGGGATACCTCCGTCCGCGAGAATCATCGGGTTGACGATGATGATGTACGAAATGGCGAAGAATCCCGTAATGCCGGCGACGACCTCCCGGCGGATGTCCTTTTTCATGTCCTTCTGCATGCTGTTTCCTCCTGATAGCTCTCGTTCCTTGATTGTTGCCTTCATTTTACTAGGATTTCGGACAGATAAAAAGGACATTGGACACGTTTCATGTCCTTTTTTTGTCTTCGGCTTGCAAGGGCCTGCCGCGTCCGTTACAATGAAAGGAACAACAAGCACGCACGAAAGGAGCTTTTTCATGGACATCCTCCATTTTGCCGAACACATGCCCGAAACCATCCGCCAGCGCGCCGTGAAGCGCGTCTTCCGTCCCGGAGAAGCGCTCATGCGCAAGGGCGAGCCCGTCACGCATGTCTACCTGCTGACCTCCGGCGCGACGCGCGTCAGCAACGAGTTCGAGAGCGGCCACCGCTACACGTTCGCGCAGATTGACGCACCGGACATCCTCGGCGACCTCGAAGCACTGAGCCATCAGGAAAGCTATGCGACGACGAACGAGGCGCTGACGCAGTGCACGGTCTACGCGCTGACGATTGACACATTCTACGCGTGGCTGCGGGAGGACAATGCGTTCGCTATCCGCGTGGCCGAACTTTTGGCCATCAAGATGTACCCGACATCGGACGAGAACGGCCGCATCAAGTTCCTGCCGAGCGTGCTGCGGCTCGAAAACTATCTGCTGCACCGTATCGGTGGCGTCGATACCGACCTCTTTGTGCTGCACACGGGAAGGCAGGAAATCGCCGACGACATCGGCACGAGCGTCAAGACCGTCAACCGCGGCGTCACAAAGCTCAAGGAAGCGGGGCTCATCGGGCTGTCGCATGGAAAGATCACGATCTCGCGCGAGCAGAAGATGAAGATAGCAGAAGATCTGGAGCGGTCGGAGTGAAACTTTCCAAACGAGATTTCCTGCTCCTTCTGGTGCTGCTTGCAGCTTCATTTCTGCCGTTGCTCTTTTTCGGCTGGAACGGGAATCCCGTGACGCGGGCGGTGGTGTCGATTGACGGCGAGGAAGTCCGCACGATCGCACTGACGACGCATGAAGGACGCGAATCGTTCACCATCGAGACGGCGGATGGATGGAACACCGTCACGGTCGACGGTCACACCAAGCCGACTGCCACGACAAGATCTGCGTGAAGACCGGCGCCATCTCGCAGAAGGGCGAAGTCATCGCATGCCTGCCGCACAAGCTCATCATCGAAATCAAATAAGCAAAAAGGTGTTATCTTTCCATGTCTCGCACGTTCCGCCTCACGTATCTCGCCTTGCTGACCGCTGTCTCGCTCTCGCTCTTCATGCTCGAAGGGATGCTGCCCATCCCGTTCCTCGCGCCGGGCGCAAAGCTCGGCATCGCAAACATCGTGACCGTCGTCGCACTCTACACGCTTTCGTCGCGCGACGCGCTGCTCGTCATCTGCCTGCGCATCGGCCTTGCGAGCCTCTTCGGCGGCGGGCCGACCGTCTTCCTCTACAGCCTTGCGGGAGGTCTGCTGTCCTTTGCTGCCATGCTCATGCTCCAGCGAATGAACGCTTTCTCCCTCCCCGCCGTCAGCGCGGCCGGGGGGCTTTTCCACCACCTCGGCCAGCTCTTCGCCGCCCTCGCCATGACCGGCACGCCGGCCCTCCTTACTTACCTCGCCATTCTCGGGCCGATTGGGCTTGCAACAGGGCTCGCGACGGGATGCGTGGCAGGAAATATCCAAAAACGAATCATGGGCCTCAAATTTTCTTATTGAATCCAGCCTCAAAACAATGGTATAATAAACGAAACCCACAGAACGATTGCACGAAAGGAGGTTATCACATCATGGACGAAAAAATCTTAGCCGCGATTGCTGCTTTAGGCAATCAGATGAACGAGCAATTCGCACGTATTGACAAGCGTTTCGACAAACTTGAATCCCGCATGGACAAGCTTGAATCCCGCATGGACAAGCTTGAATCCCGCATGGACAAGCTCGAATCCCGCATGGACAAGCTCGAATCCCGTGTCACAGCGCTCGAAGCAGGGCAGAAGGAATCTCATCAGATGCTCCGTGCCGTCCTTTCTGCAAACGAAAAGAATGCCGCAGAAATCGAAGGATTGAAAGTCTCAACGGCCAGTGTCACCTCCCTTCAGGATCTTCGCAGAGATGTTGCGGATTCTTTTGCCTATGTTGCACAGAAAGTCAAAGAGGGCTGAACTGCCCTGTTTTCCATAAAGAGAGAGACCGCTCATGCCAAGAGCGGTCTCTTTCTTTTTCTCATACGTCCTGTTATTCCAGCACGGCCTGCACGAGCGCCGCAAGCGCCATTTCATCTGCCGCGCCCATGGTCTCGCGAGCCGAATGCATGGCGAGGATCGGCACGCCGACATCCATCGTGCGGACGGGGACGAGCGCCGAGGCGATGGAGCCGAGCGTCGAGCCGCCGCGGCTGTCGCTGCGGTTTACGAAGTCCTGATGTGCGATGCCGCGCTCCTCGCAGAGCGCCCGCACGATGGCGACGGCCTCGGCATCGCCTGCGTAGGCCTGCGACGCCGCCTGCTTGATGACGACACCGCCGCCGAGCACGGGACGCACGGCTGGGTCGCTTTTGCTCATATGGTTTGGATGGAGGCCATGCGCGACATCGACGGAGAGCAGGAAGCCGCCTTCGAGTGCGGCCGACAGGCGTGCGCCATCATCGGCCGGTTCCTTCGTACCCGCTACTACCTTTGAACCATAGATGCGCCGCAGCACCTCCATGAGCACGGCCGAACCCGCGCCCTGCTTCGTGCGGCTGCCGACTTCCTCGTTGTCAAAGAGCGCGACGAGACGCACGCCATCAGGCACGCCATTCTTTGTCGCATCCACGAATCCTTCGAGGCACGCCCAGACGGACGTGAGGTTGTCGAGGCGTGGCGAGGAAACGAGCTCCTCTGCGAGCCCCAGCGTGCAGCCCTGTTCCCACGGATACGTCGAAAGCTCATAGGAAAGGACGTCCTCAGTTGGGACGCCTGCAAGCTCTGCAAGCGCCTGCAGCCACCAGTCCTCATCAGCCTCGTCGCCAAAGAGCGCCGCGAGCGGCAGCATGTCCTTCTGCGGATTGAGCGCGCCCTCCTTGTTCACTTCGCGGTCCATGTGGATGGCGAGGCTCGGAATCGTCACGAGCGGCCGTCCGAAATCGACAAGGCGCACCTCGGGATGAAAGGCATCCGCCCCGCGCAGCACGATCTTGCCTGCCAGGCCGAGCGGCCGGTCAAGCCACGAGCGCAGGATCATGCCGCCATACGTCTCGACATTCAGCAGGCCATAGCCTTCGCGCATGAGCCCTGCCGCTGGCTTCAGCCGGAAGCACGGAAAATCCGTATGCGCCGCCGCCATGCGCAGCGGCCCTGCCGCACCGACCGTGAACGCCAGAAGCGTCGTGCCGTAAATACGGACGAAATAGCGCCCACCGCGCGAAATCTGCCAGGCACCGCCAAGCTCCAGTTCTTCAAAACCTGCGGCACGGAGCTTTTCGGCTGACGCTGCCACCGTATGGCATGGTGACGGCGCCGACGTGATGAAGTCCAGCAATTCCTTCGTTTCGTATGTCATCAATCGTTTCCTTCTCCTTCATCTGCCTGTTCTCCTTCTATCGAGAGCAGGCTCTTGTTTTGTTCAAAGCCCGGTGCGCGGACGTGCATGAGGTCGAGGAGCGTATGAATCATTTCATCACTCTGCCAATGATGTTTCCGTGCCGCCTCGATGCGCTGCACGTCGGCCGGATGGTTCACGCGGAACGCCTTCGACATCCAGAACACCATCGGCACATCGCGCTGCCACGGGCTCGTCTCGTCGCCGTGGCCAAACTGCGCCCGCGTATCATAGACTTCCTCGCCATGATCCGAGATGAAGATCACGAGCGCGTCCTTGTCCTCGAAGCGCCGGATGATTTCATCGACGATGGCGTCGTCATAGAGCACGGCATTGTCATACGCCGCCCGCACGGCCCGTGCGGACGCATCCTCCAGGGCGCCGCGCCCCGCCTCGTCCTCGGGCATGAAACGCGCAAACTCCGGCGGATAGCGCTTCGAAAATTCCTCGTGCGCGCCCATCAGGTGGATGACGTAGAATGCGGCAGGCACAGGTTCTGCCATGCGCTCGCGCAGTTCTTCGTCCAAGAGCGGCAGCACCTCGCTGTCATAGCGTTCCGCGAGATCGATGGAATACGAAACAGGGCTCGTGAACGCAACGTGATCCGTGCGCTCGCCGAGCGTCCGCCCGATGCTGCCATAGAAGCCCGACGCCTCCTGATTCGACAGCCACGCCGTATAGACGCCCGCCTGCCGCAGGATGTCGAAAAGATCGCCATAATCATACCACATGCCATCTGCGTCATTGTCATAAAAACTGAACAGCGTCCGCAGGACGGCCATCGTGCCTGCATGCGGACTTGTGACATTTTCATACGTCACAAGCTCGCCCGCCTCAGCCCGTGCCGAAAGCTTCGGCGTCGTCGGCAGGCCGTAACCATAAAGCTGCATATGGTGGCGGCTCGTCGATTCGCCGAGGATGAAAACGACATACGGGATGTTGTCGGTTCCTTCCGTCTCCCCGACCTCGTGATTCGCGAGCGTCCACGCCACGAACTCCGCCGATCCGATTTCCTCATGCGCCTGACGGATGTTCAAAGCGAGGCGCAGGATGGAATTGGAGCGCATGGCATTCTCCACGCGGTCATCATCATCCATCGCCGCATGGATAAGACTCGCAAAAAACGCAAGCAGCAGCACGCAGAGAAACACCGCGCCCCGGCGGCCAAGACCGCTGCCACTACCTGACAAGTCGCGCGAAAAAGCAAACCGTCCCGCATACGACACACGCCCGACACCGATTGCTGCCTGATTCCTGTATCGCAGAAAACGCTTTCCCAATTCAATGAGAACGACAGCTGCCACAAGCATGCCCGCTGCTACCGCAATGCCGCCCGCCTGACTCGTCACATACTCCCACGCCTCAGCAGGATTCGTCGCCAGCACGATTTCGAGGAGTCCTGCATCGAGCACGCTATGATAGTGCGCAAGCGTGAAACCGTCAATGCCGCAGAGCACGAGGCTCAGTCCCAAAAGCACCGCCTCGGCCCCGCGCCGCCCCCTTTGCGGCAGGAGTCCAGTTAGTGCCGTGAAGACACCAGCCCACCCCGCCACGCGCACGAGCTCCTCAACGAGTCGTCCGGCATGCGCAGAAACCGCCGTTTCTCCCGCGAACATCTCCGCCTGCACAACCGCCGTCAGATTCAAAGCGGCAAGCCCCAGGAACAGCGCCCACGAAAACCGCCACCGCACGCCCATTTTCACGGTTTCTGCCTCCGCGCATAGAGATCCGTCGCCGTGTCGAGCATCTCCTTCCACGACGAGAACCGCGTCGCCCGCCGCACATGCGCGTCCATCTCTTCTTCGGGCAGCGCCTCGAAATCCGCCTGCGAACGGATGACGAAGCGGCCGCCCGCCAGAAACTTTTCAAATGACCGATACCGCGTGAACCGCCGCATGAACGACGCATCGAACAGCTCTTCAAAATCCACCTGCTGCGGCAGCGCATTCGGCAGCTGGTACCAGCCTGTAATCTTCACCATCTGCACGTCTCCTTCATTCGAACTGTGAAAGGAGCGCTTTGCACCCCTTCACGGCATCCTGATATGTCGCCTCGAAATTCCCCGTGTACCACGGGTCAGCTACTTCGCGCTCTTCGCCCGCGAACGACAAGAGCAGGCGGCACTTTCCCGCGGGATCTCCCTTCGTGAGGCGGTGCAGGTCGCGCATGTTTTCGTCGTCCATCGCGATGATGAAATCATATGCCTCATAGTCTTCGCGCCGGATGAGCCGTGCGGCGCGGCGCGTGAACGGAATGCCTTTCGCACGGAGCATCCGCTGCGTGCCCGGGTGCGCATCGCTTCCGATCTCGTCCGTGCGGCAAGCCTTCGAATCGATGACGAACTCCGCGTCCCGTCCCGCCCGCCGCACGAGCTCCTTCATCACGAACTCGCACATCGGCGACCGGCAGATATTGCCATGACAGACAAAAAGAATCTTGTGCACGTTGCCCTCCATCTTTCAGAATCAAAAAATTTCTTTCAGCTTTCTTTTCATTGTATCGCAAAAGCAGGCATGGAACAAGGTTTCGCGTTTTCGATTGACTTTTCGTCTTCCGTCGTGTATCATAAAGATATAGCTTATATATTTCAACATATTCGAAATAATTTGCATTGGAGGAATCTTTTATGAACGACCGTCTGCTGCGGCGCGCGGTGCCACTGGCGCTTTCTCTTTCGCTCGCGTTCGGGGCTGCGTCCGCGCCTGCCTTCGCTTCGCCTGCCAAGGCTGCCGAGGCCATTTCCTGGAGCTTTGCCAAAGACCTTGAAGGCTGGCATTATGATGGCAAGTGGGCGTATGATGGCGAGCCTGCCGCCCTGCATCTTTCCGAGGTCGGCGGCGGTGCGCTTGCGTTCGATGCCGACTATCGAAGCCAGAAGGAAAACGGCTGGAGCGAGGTGAAGTTCGGCGCTGGTGCGGCGAGCGAGGCGCAGCCTCTTGACGTCGGCAGGAGCAACCGCCTCTCGTTCGATTTCTATTTCCGCCCCGAGGCCATGACGCAGGGCGCGTTCCAGACGAAGGTCTACATGAAGACGACAGCAGGCGCGGAGGTTTCCGCCGTCACGGCCATCGACACGAAGAACGCGGCGGATGCCGGGAACGGCTGGAAGAAAGCGCAGGTCACGGCTGCATTCGACACGCCCGCCGCGCCGCTCACGCTGCTCGAAGTCAACGTTGTCGGCTCGGAGACCGACTACTGCGGCAAGCTCGCCATCGACAACATCACGCTGTCCTACGACGACGGCTATGTAACGCGCACCGTGCAGCCGGCGAAGCAGGAAAAGGTCGATCTGAAGAAGCTGCAGACGCCCGCCCAGGTCGCTCTGACCGATGCGAAGGCCATCCCGAATGCCGCGAAGCTCTACAGCTTCCTCGGCGGCATCGCGGACTCCGACTATGTGCTCTACGGCCACATGAACGACCTGCTCATGCATGCAGGCCCCGGCAAGGCTGGCACGTCGGACACATATACGATGCTCCATGACTATCCAGCCGTCATGCCAATCGACGCGATGACGCTCGCAGGAAACGACACGGAATATCAAAATCATGAGCCTCCCGCCGGCGCGTATCCGCCCGTCACAGGTCAGGCCGCCATTGACCGCGCCGTCGAAGCGTCCGAGCGCGCGGCAAAGCTCGGCGCCATCGTCTCGCTCTCCGCGCACATGCCGAACTTCGCGCAGGTCGCGGCCAAGGGCAAAACAAATGGCGATTATGATTTTTCCGGTTTCACGTCCGTCGTGACGGATGGCGATGTCGTGCGGCGCGTGCTGCCCGGCGGCGACCTCAACCCTGTCTTCACTGCCTACCTCGACAAGATTGCAGCCTATGGCCTCGCCCTGCAGGAAAAGAACATCCCCGTGCTGTTCCGTCCCTATCACGAGAACAACGGCAGCTGGTTCTGGTGGGGCGCAGCGCACTGCTCGGCGAGCGAGTTCAAGAACCTCTTCCGCTACACGGAGGAATACCTGCGCGACGAAAAGGGCGTGCACAACTTCCTCTATGTCTACTCGCCAAATGGCCCGTTCACGGACGAGGCGGACTACCTGACGCGCTACCCCGGCGATGCGTTCATCGACGTGCCGGGCTTCGACATGTATCAGGAAAAGCCGCAGGCGAAGGACAACTGGATGGAGAACTTCGCGAAGAACATGGACATCGTGCAGTCGTTCGCCGCGAAACACGGAAAGATCACGACGATCCCCGAGACGGGCATCCTCTGCGGCAAGGATACGCTCGGCCGCACGGGCGCGCAGCGCAAGGACTGGTTCACCGAAGCACTCGATGTGCTTTCCGCGCACAAGTTCCCGTATTTCTCGACATGGTCGAACTTCAATGAAGATGTCTTCGACCAGCCCTACATGGTGGACAAGCAGCGCGGCCACGAAATGGTCGACGGCTTCACGCGCTTCTACAATGACCCGCGTTCCGTCTTTGCGGGGCAGATGCCCGACTGGCAGAAGCTCGACGTCCAGGCCGTCCCCGCTGCCGCCACCTACGGCTACCTGACCGCGCCGAGCTCGAATGCGCGCATCACGGCCCCGGCCAAAGTCACGGCAAAAGCGGCTGGAACGTACCAGAAGGCCGCGTTCCGCTTTACAGACGCCGCAGGCAAAGTCATCGAGGAAAAGGCTGCTGCGAAGGCGGCCGACGGTACCTTTGCCGCCTCCATCACCAGCGACCTCCTCGAAAAAATCGGCAAGACGGTCGGCAATATCGACTTCCTGCTCGATGGCAAAACGGTCGACAGCCTGCGCGTCTTCTACAACATGCCCGAGGTCGCGCTCCCGGCAGACGTTGTCGATACATTTGAAAACTACTATGGCGACAACGAGCTCTTACGCGGTGCGTACTCGACGAACTGCGGCCCCGGCTGCGCCATCCGCCCGAGCCTTGCCACGGACGCTGCACAGAAAGGCGACGGCAGCTATGGCCTTGACTTCCATTACAGCCTCGTCAAAGGCGGCTGGGCCGGCATCATCAAGTCCATGGGCGTCGACTGGAGCGCCTATGATGCCGTCTCGTTCTGGTTCTATCCGGATGGCAAGGGCCAGAAATTCATCATCCAGATGAATTCGGACGGCGAAGACTTCGAGGTGAACCTCACCGACCTCGCAAAAAAGACGACGCCGCAGCACGTCGTCCTGCCGTTCAAGGATTTCGTCGGCAAGAACGGCGGCACGTTCCATCCCGAGCGCCTGCAGCATTTCGCGATTTACTGCAACACCGTCGGCGACGAGCCCGTCGATTCCCACTTCTACCTCGACGACATCCGCGCGATCCGGCAGTAACGTGATCCCGCGATAGCGCCATGCAAAATGCGCCCTGCGAAGCCGTTTCCAAAGCTTCGCAGGGCGCATTTTTCATCGGATAATCCGGGGAGTGCTTGAAAATGTCGCAAAGTGCGCGGCTCATCGCCCGCAGCGCGATGTCGCCTTTTTCATGGCCATAGACATCGTTGACGAACTTCAGCCCGTTCATGTCCGCCATGAGGATGGCGAACTCCGCCGTGCCCGCCGTGATAACGGCCGTGAGCTCCGAGAGCTTGTTCTCGTAGGCCGTATGGTTCTGCACGCCCGTGAGCTCGTCGCGGAGCGCCATGCGCTGGATGAGGTCGAGATACTTCTGCAGCTGCTCCGAGTCCTGCAGGATGATGTCCTGCACCTCCGTGATATCGTGCGCAAGCACCTCGAACTCGTCACCTGACGTCGGAGCTTCCTCTGCGGGCGATTTCTCGCGGTGTTCGCGGAAATAGCCGAGCATTTCCTGCAAGCGGCGCACAGGATCGATGACTTGGCGCGTGATGATGGTATACATCAAGGCGAGGAGCAGACTGAAGATGATGAATTCAATGCTCAGGATCTTCGTATCAAGCACGCGCATTTCCTGCATCGCGCGCGTCATATCGAGATCGACGCCGATGAATGCGACCTTCTTGCCATCAGGGTCGTAGAGCGGCTTGTAGATTGTCATGAGCCAGCCCCAGTAGCCGCGGCTCACGACCGGGCCGACCATGCGGTTGTCCTTCGGGTCAAGCATTTGCTTGCCGATTTCATCATAATACGCATCCTCGTCCATCCAGAACGTGCGGCCATAACGGTAGCCCGTATCCGACGGGTCGCAGATCGTCATGGCATAGCCGCGCCCGTCCTGTTCGCCGACCGTATAGAGGTTCAGATAGCGGATGATGTCGTCCGAGCGCGCATAGAACGCCCGCATATCCGAAAAGAGCTCGCGGTATGCCTCCGTCTCGCCGCCTCCCGGCGCGAGGATGACGGGCAGTTCCCGTTCATCCACGAGCATGGACGCTGCTTCGACGAAATTGCGCGCAACAGATCCATACGTCTCGACAAGCTGCTGGCGGTAAATGCCGCGCACGCAGAAAAAGAGCAGCGACGCCGTGAAGACCATCACGACACTCAAGATCACGAGGAGCTTCACGCGGATGGGGAACCGCCGCACGCCTTCCTTCGCGAATGTCGCGGGATGCGGTTCCACAAGGAACAGCGACGGTGCCAGCCGCCGGAGCCCTGCGAGCAGCAAAAAGCTGAGCCCGACGTCCGCCGCATGATATATGCCAGAGAGCAGGAGCTGTACATGCGCCTCCGGCATGCCCGCCGTCAGCCACGTCCCCTTCATGATGGAATCTGCCAGAGGGAACTCCAGGCAGCTGCCGAGCCCGAATGCAAAGAGCCCTCCGACGAAGCCGACGCCGAGCCCCAGAAGGATCACGCGCCGCCAGGAACCAAACCAGCTGTGCCGCACCGCATACGCCGTCACGAACACGAACAAGAAATCCACGGGCAGCATGAAGAAGCGCTCGCTCTCCATCAGGCAGCTGAAGGCCCCGCCTGCCAGCAACGCCGCGCAAAGGCCCGGCAGGAGGCCGAGCGATGCTGCCGTCAGAAGCGCGCCAAAGAACGCCAGCACGAGATGCCCGCTCGAGAATGACGCGATGGAAAAGAGGATTTGCAACAGAAGCCCCGCCAAAAAGCGGGACGAATATCGCCATTTCATAGATGTCTCCAAAATTAAGGATGGTTTCGAACAGAACGGTTACCTGCCCCAACGGCAAAACATCCGTTCCTTCCTTATGGATTCTCGATAAAAGCGCAAAATCCTGCAACAAAAAAAGCACCGCGAAGCCGCGATGCTCTGTTTTCAAATGGCAGGGGCAGCAGGACTCGAACCTACGCATGCGGGATTCAGAATCCCGTGCCTTACCAACTTGGCGATGCCCCTAGGTCTTCATGACAGCTCTGCGCTGTCAACAAAAAGTATTATACGAAATCTGCCCCTCTCTGTCAAGGATTTTCACGAAAATATTTCTGCAAATTTCCATAAAAAAGAGAAATCTGTCACATGTCCGCCAAAAATACCGAAATTTATGCTATAATGAAGAGTAATCAAGCATTATTCTGCATAGAACTGGGACGAAAGGGGATATTCATCCATGGAAACGAAATATGAAGTGACCATCACGGCCATCGGCAACCTCGCGCGCACCTTCCTCATGAACAACCAGAGCGTCATCCTGCTCGACGAAGGCATCCGCCCGAACCTCTCCGAGATGGTCGTCGAGCACACGGGCAGCGAGCTCAAGGGCGAGATCAAGAAGGGCGACAAGCTCTCCATCGGCAGCTCCGAATACACGGTCGTCTCCGTCGGCGAGGACGTCAACCAGAACCTCAAGGAAGAGGGGCATTGCACGCTCGTCTTCAATGCCGAAGGCTCCATGCCCGGCCAGGTCATCCTCAAGGGCAAAGGCCAGCCAGTGCTCTCGAATGGCCTGAAGATCACGTTCTTCAAGAAATAAGCAGATTCATCATTTCCTTCTCATGACAAAATCGCCGGTGAAGAGGTGCCATGCATTCTTCACCGGCGATTTCTTTATTGTCCGAATGTCACGCTGACGCTCGTCCCCTGCTCGACGAGCGTGTTGGCGGGAATACTCTGTGAGACGGCCGTGCCGCTGCCTTCGCTTTCGAACTGGAGGCCGGCGGCGGCGGCTTTCTGCGCGGCGGCGCGGATGGAGAGGCCGCTGAAGTCCGGCACGACGATCATGCCGGTCGGAATCTCGCCCTCGTACTTTTTCGGCTCGGGACGCGGCTTTTCGCGCTGCGTCTTTTCCATGTCGGCAAACGGATCGGTCGACGGCTCGACACGCAAGTAACGCAGGAGCTGGGCGAAAATGCGCTGGGCGACAGGCGCGGCGATCTGGCCGCCGTAGAAGTTGCCCGTGCCCGGGTCGTCAATCATGACGAGCACGACGATCTGCGGGTCTTCGACAGGTGCGAAGCCGCAGAACGAGGCGATGTAGCGCCCTTCCATATAGCCCGTGCCGTCCGGACGGATTTTCTGCGCCGTACCGGTCTTGCCCGCGATACGGTAACCCTTGACAGCCGCCTTCTTGCCGCCACCCGAGGCGACGACCTGTTCCAGGAGGCCGACGAGCGTCTTGTCTGTCGCGGATTCGAGCGCGCGGCCGACTTCCTCGCGCTGTGATTCCATGTAGGTCGAGCCGTCGGCGTTCTGGATGGACTTGACGATGTGCGGTTTCAGCACGACGCCGTCATTCGCGATGGCCGCCATGGCGCGCACGAGCTGAATCGGCGTGACGGCGATGGACTGGCCGATGGCCGTCGTCGCGATGTCGGACGCGCGCATGTCGTCGGGGTTGAAGAGGATGCCTGCTTCTTCGCCCGGCAGGCCGATGCCCGTCGGCTCGCCAAAGCCGAATTCCTTCGCGTACTTCATGAGATTTTCCGCGCCGAGGCGCAAGCCGACCTGCGCGAAGCCCGTGTTGAGCGACTGCTTCACGACGTCCGTGAACGTGACGGTGCCGAAACTCGCACCATTCCAGTTCTGGATGCGGCGGCCCGAGACCATGACATAGCCCGGATCGACGAAGACCTGGTTCGGCGTGACGACTTTTTCCTGCAGCGCCGCGCCCGCAACGACGGACTTGAACGTGGAACCCGGTTCATAGATGAAGGAAACGGCGCGGTTCTTCCACGCTTCCGGCGAATAATCGTAATACTTGTTCGGATTGTACGTTGGCCGCGAGGCCATGGCGAGCACGTCGCCCGTCTTCGGATCCATGACGACGCAGGTCACGGCCGCCGGATTATTTTCCGCCATCGCGCGGTCGAGCTCCTGCTCGACGGTGAACTGCATCGTGCTGTCGATGGTCAGCTGAACCGTCTTGCAACGGTTGCCGCGATACGGCTGCTTCTGGAAAATGGAGTCGAGAATCGGTTTTGAGCGCGAATCCGTGTAGAGGAAGCTCTCCGTGACCTCGCCCTTGATAAGGCTGTCATACTGCTGCTCAACGCCGTCGAGACCCTTGTCCTCCGATCCGACGAAGCCGAGCACGTTTGCCGCGAGCACGTCATTCGGATAATACCGTTTCGGCTCATCGACGAAGCCGAGGCAGTCTGTGAGCTCCTTCTCGCGGATGTAGGCCTTGACAGCATCGTACTCGTCCTGCGAGAGGAAGCGCTTGAGCCAGACGAAGCCACCGCCTTTGGCAATGGCTTTCTGGACGTCCTCCGGCGACTGGCCGATCAGCGGCGCAAGGTCGGCCGCAATCCCGTCGGGATCTTTCTTTGACGCCTGGCTCGGATCGATGAAGAGCGACTTCGTCATGGAACTGACGGCGAGCTCGCGGCCGTTGCGGTCGAGGATGGCCCCGCGCGGCGACTGGCGCTCATACTCCTGCCCCACGAGCGACTTCATGCGCGCCGCGAGCTTGTCGCCCTGCACAAGCTGCACATAGCCATAGCGCAAGACGATGATGCCCATGAGTACGAGCATTGCCGCGAGCACGCGCATGATGCGCTTCTGAATCTCGTTCTTTCCCTGCCGGTCTTTTTCCAAAACGGAAACTTCCTCTCTATCTGTTCCTACAGGCACAAAAAAGCCTGCGGATATAAGTCCACAGGCACATTATAGCATAAAGGAAGCAGTGATAGAATGACGTTTTCCGCGCAATCCGCAGAAATCAGCCCTCTTCGCGGAAACGATCGACGATCGTCGCGCAGGCCGCGTCGCCGGTGATGTTGACCGCCGTGCGCAGCATGTCGAAGATACGGTCGACACCGAAGAGGATTGGCAGGGCGTCAATCGGAATGCCCGCCGAAACGAGGACGGCGACGACGAGCAGCGTCGGTCCCGGCACGCCGGCCTGGCCGACAGCGCCGAGCGTACTCGTGATGATGATGGCGATGTACTGCGGCATCGAGAGATCCATGCCGTACATCTGCGCGATGAACGTCGCGGCCATCGCGTAGTAGGCCGCGTTGCCGTTCATGTTGATCGTCGCGCCGAGCGGCAGCGCGAACGATGTCGTCTCGGCCGAGACGCCGAGCTCTTCGCGCGCCGTCTGCATATTGAGCGGCAACGTCGCCATCGAGGACGCTGTCGAGAATGCGAAGACCTGCACCTTCCACATCGCCTTGAAGAATTTCGTGTATGTCGTGCACTTCGAGAACATCGCAACCGTGCCGCCAATCATGCCGTACGTGACAACCGCAAGGACGATGACGTAGAGCACGATGAGGTAGCCGATTTTTGCAAGCACCGTGTAGCCGAACGTGCCCGTCGCATCCGCCATGAGGCAGAAGACGCCGATCGGCGCGACATACATGATGGCCGTCATGACCTTGATGAAGAGTTCCGTGAGGTAGTTGAAGAAGTTCAGCACGAACTGCTTCTTTTCATCATCGAGGAACGTCGCCGCAAAGCCCATGAACATCGCGAAGACGATGATCTGCAGAATGTTGCCATCGACGAGCGCCTTGAACGGGTTTGCCGGCACAAACCCTGTGACCGTATCCCAGAAGCCCGGGATCTGCGTGCTCTCCTCCATGTGATCGACATGGATGGCCGCGCTTTCGAGCGTCGACATGTCGATGCCCGCGCCTGGCGTGAAAATCGTGCTCATCGCAAGGCCGAGCGCGACGGCGACGGCCGTCGTGATGCCATAGTAGACGAATGTCAGAAGGCCGATCTTGCCCGCGCTCTTCGACTTGCCGAGTGCAGCCGCGCCGCCGATCAACGAGAACAGGACGAGCGGCACGACGACCATCTTGATGAGCTGCATGAAGAGGTTGCCGAGCGGCGCGAACATGTGCGCCGGCTTGCCCATGACGAGGCCGACGACAGCGCCGAGCACCGTCGCAACGATGATCCAGAGGCCGAGCCTATCCAGGCTCATGCCGTGAGACTTTGTCTCTCCCATAAAAATCCTTTCCCCTTTCCCATGCCGCTCCTGCGGCAGGATAAACCAAAAGCCGCGCACCACAAGACACGACTCCTGTGTTGCGCGGCTCCATTGCCTGAAATGTTTCCGAAAAAGATTCTAGCACAAAGTGTCCAATTTGTCCACTATAAAAATACACTCCATTTCTTGATGCCGTGCTGTATTTCGAAACGACACTGCATTTATGAGCTCAATTCCTCTCTGCAACTTCTGCAGATTTCATCCGCTGATACCACTGCTGCATGAGCGCCTCATGCCCTCTGATTCGTTCCACGAGTGCGATGGCCATCTGTTCGTCGTACATGTGTGCCGTCTGGTTGCGGTCATTCGCCATGTTGAGCGCCCGTTCCGTTTCTTCATCCGTGAGCAGGCCGACCTCGCGTGACATGCGGATGACTTTCTTCGGTGAAGCCGCATCGAGACCTTCCACATCGCGCAAATAGTCCTTGCCGCATTTCCAGAGGATTTCAAAACAGAACTCAAACCGCTGGATGAGGCCATCCCGTTCCAGCTCGTTCAGATCATCACGAACGATGACCTCATGCAAACGCCGCAAGGCGTCCCCCGCTTTTTCCATGCGCTCCGTCATGCTTTCCATACGATGCCATCCTTTCGGATTTCCTTCACAAGTGCGGCTGAAACCTCTTGCATATCAACGACATCCACGCGATACGGGATCGTCGATTCTTCGAGTGCTTCCCTCAGATCAGCAATTTTCCGCCAGTTCGATGGGCCATGGTATTCAATGGCGACATCGACATCCGAGCTCTGCCGTTGCTGCCCACGCGCCCAAGAGCCAAAAAGAAACACGCTTGCATCTTCGTTCTGCAATTCATGCAGGACAAGCGCCTTGATGCGTTCGATATATTTCATGATGCCGCCTCCATTTGCTTTCAGTATATCATATCGCTATGGTATTTTCTTGCATCCACATAAAATTTTTACCCCCCGACACGACGCTCGGCAAGCAGCTCAAGAAAGCCGCGTCGGGGATGAAGGTCAAGCTCACGCCGCGCGACGCCGACATGGCAAAGGAAATGACGAACTACACGAAAGCCAGCATCCTCGCCCAGTCCGCACAAACCATGCTCGCGCAGGCGAACCAGAACGCATCGAGCTTGCTGTCTCTGCTCCAATAAAGGTTGATGATTTCCGTCCTCGCGTATAATATTCACAGAAATAAAAGAGCGAACCGCAACAGCAGGTTCGCCAAGTTCATCTTTGCAAATACCGTTTTTCTGACATCGAAACCTCGATGCCGCCAGCGCGCAGTCGCGTGAGGCGGAGGAAGGCGAGCGCGGGGACGGCGGCACAAAGCTTCGAAGCCTCCACTTCCACCGCCTCTTTCGTCAGCTCCGGCGGAAACAGTGCGCCGAGCACCGTGCCGCTGTGGGCTGTGCAGAGGCCGAGGGCGCCGCTTTGCCGTGCAGCAGCGAGGAATGCGGCGAAGTCCGGCTTTGGCAGGACGGCGTCGTGCCAGCGGGCGCTCTGCGTCGCCGCGCGCGCGACCGTCGCCGCATCCCCGTGCAGGAGCGGAAAGATGTCCTGCCATGGATGCTCCGGCAGCGGCAGCCGACGCGCATGCTGTGCCAGCGTGTCCACCGTGCCGCCCGTGTCAAACACAGCAATCCAGAAGCGCGGCATCGCGGGATATGCTTCGAGCAGCGTCCCCGTAACCTGGTTCATGCACACGATGCTCGGGAAGAACACGCCATCCGTCGGCTCGATGCGCACGGCGAGCGAGAGAATCTCCTGCGGCGTCAGCGCGCGGCCAAATGCAAGTCCCGTTGCCGCCGCAACGGCCGCGATGTCCGCGCTCGAAGACGCCATGCCCTTGCCATGCGGCAGCTCGCTCGTAAGCTCCATGCCCCATGGGAACGACTCTTCGCCGACGAGTTCGAGTGCAAGCTCCAGCGCCCGCAGCGACTTCCGCCCGAGACCATGCAGCCCCTCGATGCGGTCGGAGACATGCACCGTCGTATACAGTTCGATCGGACACGTCACGAGGAACGGCTCGCCACGGTGCCAGCCCTGCACGAGCTCGCCGCACGAGCCGGGCACGCGGACAAAGCTTTCCATAACGTTCCCCCTCTCTCAGAGTTCCAAGCCAAAGTTCTGATTCATATGCGTCTTCTGGTATTTCGCGATCTTCCACGCGGGGATCTTGCACGCCTTGCAGGCCGAGCGGCACCATTTGTTGCGGAGCCAGCGCGCCGCGCGGCTGTTCTTCGAATTGCGCACGAGGAACGACGCGCCGCAGAATGTCGTGATGCGCGCCGTCTCGCCATAGATTTCGATGGATTTCACGCCGTGCAGCACGCCGGAGCGCGTCGGCCAGAGCTTGATCTGCTCGACGAGGCGGAAAAATTCCGTGTTCTTCCGATAAAACCGGTCGCGCGTCTTCGGGTCATTCGTCTGCGGGATGGCCGTGACATGTTTCTGTTTCATGATGCATCACCATGCTTTCTTCGCTCGCGCAAAACGGAGCGGCATACAAAAAGGTATCAAAAAAGGCTGCTGCCCAATGTGCAGCAGCCTTGCTGTTTGCTGGCGGAGAATCCGGGAGTTCCACCCGGCTGCGCGGAGTTAGAGTCCGCGTGATCTGTCCGATCCATCCTCCATGTAAATGTGTGCCGCCCGCCCCGCAGGCGGACGGCGTGCTCACACCTCGCCCGCAGCTTCGCGTGCGGCGTTCCTGCGCCGCGCGACCATGTCGCGCACGAGGCGGACGGCGTCAAATGCCGTCCTCGCGTAGCCGTCGGCGCCGATTTCCTGCGCCCAGCGCTCGGAGACGACGTCGCCGCCAACGAGCACGGCGACATGGTCGCGCATGTCCTGCTCGCTGAGCTGCTCGACGAGCGTGCGCTGCTCCGGCACCGTCGTCGTCATGAGCGCGAATCCGATGATGACGTCGGGCCGCCACTTGCGCGCCTCGGCGATGACCTGCTCGGCCGGCACGTTGCGCCCGAGGTCGAGGATGGCGAAGCCGCTCGCCCGCAGGATCGTGCCGACGAGGTTCTTCCCGATGTCGTGGATGTCGCCCTCGACGGTGTAGATCTCGACGCGCCCGTCCATGAGCGCATCGTGGATCTCGTCCTCGCGCCCCTCCGTGAGCGCGCCGATGGCCGTCTCGAACGCATCGGCCGCGACGAGCATCTGCGGGATGTAGAGCTCGCCCGTGTCATACGACCGGCTCAGGACATCGAGCGCCGGCAGCACGGCCTCCTGGAGCACGTCGAGGAGCGGCGTACCGTCCTTGCGCAGCTGCTGTGCCGCGCTGACGGCCGCATCGGTATCGAGCCCGAGCAGGGCATGCTGGAGCTTCTTCATTGCAGGCCTTGGCGCTGGCTTCTTTCCACTGGCATCACTGGCATCCTTCACGGCAATCACGCTCCTATGACATTCTGCGCTTCCAAAGAAATCCCTTCCTCATTCCTTCAGGCTTTCCTGCACAGCGCGCATCGTTTCTGCATCTGCACCGCGCAGGATGAGGCGCACGGTTTCGATGGAAATGTCTTTCTGATATTTCTGACGGACGCGCTCCGTGAGCTCGGCGAGCGTCCACTTCCCGATGTCGGGCGGCGGCTGGCAGCTCATGCGCAGGATCTCGAAGCGCTCTTCCTTGGAAAAGCATTCCGGGGCGCCGGGGCGCTGGAGGTCGGTGAGGCCGGCCATGCGCTCTTTTGCAAAGCGGTTGCGCCACTTGCGGCAGGTTTTTTCCGAGATGCCGAGCATCCGCCCGATCTCCGTGCACTCATGTCCCTCGGCCGAGAGCAGCACGATCTGCGAACGCAGATACAGGCGGCGCTCGACCTTCTGGCTCTTCACGTTGCGTCGGAGCGCCTCCGCCTCTTCCGGCGTCAGGACGATCTTCACGGCAGTTCGCGGCATGACAGGCACCTCATTTCCTTTCCTGGCTTTTCTGGGTGCCTTTAGTTTACCCTATTTTTTTGTTTTCGTCAAAGAGGACGCCGGCCGCAGCGACCTGGAGCTCGCAGGCCATCGCGGCGACGCCGAGCTCCAATGGATCGTGGATGATGTGCGCGCCATAGCGGGCGAGCGCTGCGTCCGTGACGCCGAGTGGGATGCCGGGCGCGGCGACGAGCGTCTCTTCGTCCATATCGGAGACGTCAATCGTGCCGCGCGCCGTCGTCGCCTCGAAATAGAGATTCGAAGCATCGAGCGCTTCCCTGAGGCTCCGGGCGACAGCGAAATGCGGGCGGTGCGAAAAAGGCGCCGTACGCGTCTCGTCCGTATCGTAGAGCACGAGGTCGGCACCGCAATCCCGGAGATACGCCGCAGCCGACCGGCCGACGATGCCGGCGCCGAGCACGGTGACGGTGCGGCCGCGCAGGTCGCCGGCCGCGAGCGCGAGTGCCGCTGCGAAGCCGCGCCCCGTCGCCGCGCTGTTCTCGACCGTCGCATGCGAAGCGAAATCGAGCATCGTGCAGGTGTCGTCATCCGCGAGGAACACCTGCCCGGCACCGCTTTCGACCGCTTCGACGAGGCCGGCGACATCCGGCCGCTGCGTCACAAAGGCATCCATGCCGAGAAACGCGAGAATGCCCCGCACGCTTTCCGAGAAGCCGCCGATGATGCCCTGCCCCGTCGTGACGGGCAGCACGGCGACGGGACGGCCTTGGAGCTGGCGTGCGAAACGGCGCGGGGCGCTGGCGGCGCAGAGCGCGATGTCACGGAGCCCGGCGCCCGTCTGGCGGCGGAGTTCCGCATCGTGGCGCACGAGGCGCGCTTCAATGCCGGCGATGTCTTCTTCTCTGAGTCTCGTCATGATGATTCCTCCTCATATGTTCATTCAGTTCATCCAGTTCTTTTGAAAACGGCTGCTCTTGCAGCTCTCTTCAGGTATCAGGAAATGTCTTCCATCGTATCGCGAAGGTCGTCCTGGCCGCCGCCAAACGCGAGGTGTTCGTCGGCGCAGATGCGCGCGATGACCTGCCGCTGCTTTTCCCAGGCGGCAGCCCGCGTCGGCGCCGTGAGGATGAGCGTCGCGACCCAGTCGCTGCGGCCCGGCTCGTACGTCGTGAGCGCTTCATCGGCACCATAGAAATCATGGATGGCGTGGAGCGGGCCGCGCCCGCCCATGATGTGCTCGCCCGCAAAGAGCAGCCGGCCGTCCTTTGCCTCGATGTGCTCGTAGATGACGCCGCGCTCCGGCCAGTTCGACGGCTGACAGAGGCTCTCGCCTGGCGCGCCTGCTGCATAGACAGCGGGCGCGACGACGCCCGTCTCCTGATAGACAGCCGTGAGCGTCTGGCTCGGGATGCGCGCATCGATCTCGAGCACGTAGAGCACGCCGCCCGAGAGGATGCATTCGACATCCATGATGCCCTCGAGATCGACGGCGGCGGCGAGGTCGGCGGCGTACTGCGCGAAACGCTCCTGCAGCTCCGGCGCGAGGCGCGACGGGCAGACGACGCGCTTGCAGTCATATCCTTCGTCCATGACGAGATCCGTCACGGCAAACGTCCGCGCGCGGCCGCCGCGTCGGATGACCTCGATGGAGTACGACGGTCCCGCCACGTATTCCTGCACGACGCAGTCCATGATGTCGTGCGCCTGCCGATAGGCGACGAGGTCGCCGGGCGTCTCGAGCACCGTCACGCCCTCGCTGCCGCTGCGTCCGGACGGCTTCGTGATGAGCGGGAAATCGCCGTCCGGATAATAGCGCGGCGCGGGGATGCCGATGCGGTGGAACATCGCATCGGAGCGGAGCTTTGACGAGCTCACGCGATACGCGCCGAGCGAAAACATCAGGCGCGGCCGCCTGCCGTCCGCCCCCGCAACGGCTTTCGCCACCCGGTCGATGGCTTCGAGCACGGGCAGTTTCTCGAGCGCGGGGATGATGAAATCCGCATCCGCCATCACGCGCTGGAGAAATGCTTCGTCCAGGAGGTCGCCGCAGAGAAACGTATCGGCGAGCTCGCGCGCCGCGCATGCGGGATTACGGTCAACGAGCGTGACCGTATAGCCCGCGCGTTTCATGAGATACGCGGCATCGACGCCCTGCAGCTTGCCGCCGAGCACGAGCGCGCGCGGCGGGGAGGTCGCTGCCCCTGGGCGGGCTTCCCCCGCCCCCTCTGTTCCACCCTTCGCCTGTTTCATGCCGACGCCTCCTCATGCGCATGGGTCTGCGCGCCCTCCCGCGCCTGCACCCATGCTGCATAGGCCGCAGGCTCTGCGAGGTGCAGCCCCATGGCTTCGAGGCGCGGACGCACGCCCGCGACCGTGCGGCGGCCGTCGCCGATGTCCATCTCGCTCTGCGCAACACCCGCGAGGCCGGCATCCGGCGGGATGATGGACGTCACGACATTCGCGCCAGCCTCGATGCGCGATTCGAGGCCATCTGCGCCCTCGACATCGAGCGACGCGGGGATGAGGCGGTCCGGCATCAGCAGGCGCATGACGGCGATGAGGTTGCGCTCGCGGCGGCTGTCCTGCGGCACGAGACCGCCAAGCGGCGTGCCGGCCTGCGGCACGAACGTCATGACGCGCACCTGCGAGGCGTCGAGCGCTGCCATCGCGCGCAGAGAATGCACGAGATCGTCCGCCGTCTCACCGAGGCCGGTCATGAGCCCTTCCTCGACGAGCAGCCCTGCGCGCGCCGCCGCGCATTTCGCCTTCCAGCGCACGTCGTACGGCTGGCCTTCGCGCAGTTTCTCGTACAGGCGGCGCGTGTGCGTCTCCTGATAGAGCGCGTACCAGTCCGCTCTGGCCGCCCGCAGGCGCGGCAGCAGCTCTGCGGGCACGACGCCTGGCGAGATCATGACGGGGAGCTGCGTCGCCTCCTTTACGGCGGAGACGAGGTGGACGAGGCGCGCATAGCCCGCTTCGCCTGACGAGAGGAAATACGGATCCTCGCCCATCGTGAGGTCGATGAGATGGACGCCCGATTCCTTCAGCGCGACGGCAGCGCGAACGGTTTCCTCTTCCGTTCGGCGGTAGCGCATGCTTTCGGGATTGGCCTTGCGGAAATAGCAGAAGCGGCAGGCATTCCGGCAATACGTCGAAAAATAGACAAAGCCGTACGCGAAGATGTCTTTGCCGAATTCCCGCTCGCGCACGCGCCGTGCCGCGCGGAACAGTTCCTCGCGTGCCGACGCGTCCGTGAGATCGACGAGCGTGCGCAGCTGCGCATCCGTGACGCTGCCCGTCGCTTCCCAAGCGGCGAGGATGGCGCGGACATCACTTCTATGTGCATATGTCATGATCGTTCCTCCTGTGTTCTCGTTTTTTCTCTCTGACCTGATGCCGTCATGAAAGGTTCAGCCGGACGCCGTCAAGGAAGGTGAGGCTGCGGCTGTAGCTCTTCACATGATGGCCGCCCTCCCGCAGCATCGCGAGGCGCTCAAGGCCGAAGCCGAGACCGACCCACGACGTGTGGATGCCCCAGGCGTCATCGAGCGGGTGCGGGCCGAACGCGCACGACGCGGCCTCGACGCCATGGTACGTGACATCGACCGTATCGCCATAGACCGTCGAATCTTCCGTTTCGAGCTGGTAATCCGCGAGACCGGCCGCCTGCATGACGAGCTCGGCAAACGCCTTCAGATGTGCCTGCCGCTCGTCCATTGCGACATTCCACTCGACCATGTCGAGCATCGTGAATTCATTGAGGTGTGTCGCACCCTGCGACTCCTTGCGGAAGCACGAGCCGATCTCGAACATGCGCACCGGGCCTTTCCACAGGCGCAGCAGGTCGCGCGAGATCTCGTAGAGCCCCGGCGCGAGCATCGGCCGCAGGCACTTGTTCTTGTCGAGCCAGAACACCTGCGAAAACAGCGCGCGGCTCTCGTCGATCGTCATGCGCGCGAGCATGTCCTTCGAGATGATCGTCGGCGTCACGACCTGCACGAAGCCCGCCTGTGTCAAAGCCTCGACGAGCGCGTCCTCGATGCGGCAGAGGAGCGGCCGGCGGATGTTCGCGCGGAACTGTTCCAGATGCTGCCGCCCGCGCTCCGCGAGCTCCTTCTGGTGGCGGGCAAATGCCTGATCGCGTTCCTTAGCCGTAGCGAACGTCTCCTCTAGCCAGTCGTCCCCGCCGAGCTCGCGCAGGCGCACGGCCTGCGTCTCGCTCCACGATATGGTGCCTGCTGCCTGTTGCATGGCTTATGCCTCCTTCTTCGTCATCGGGAACAGCGTCCCTTTGTAAAACAGCATCTGGAAATCCTTCTGGCTCGCCGCCTCGACGAAATGGACGCTGCGCGCGATGTCGCGCGCCCGCCGCCGCTCGTTGCTGTCGAGCAGCGCGATGAGTGCCCCGGCGCCGGCCGCATTGCCGATGCTGTCGATGACGGTGTCGTCGTCTGCGGGGAACATGCCGATGCGGCGCGCCTGCTTCTTGTCGATGTAGCTGCCGAATGCGCCCGCGAGCTCGATGCGGCGCGGCCGCTCGCCGCCGCGCGCGCGGATGAGCAGCACGGCGCCGGCGTAGAGCGCGCCTTTCGCGAGCTGGACGGCGCGCACGTCTTTCTGCGTCACGACGATGTCGCGGCCGCCCTCGGGCGCCTCGTAGAGCACATAGGCGCGGCTGTGCTTGCCGAAAGGGCGCAGGCGCGGCGTGTCGAGGTCCTTGCGGAACGTGCCGTCCGCGCCGATGAGGCCCGTGCGCGCGAGCTCGGCACAGAGATCGATGATGCCCGAGCCGCAGATGCCGCGCGGCTCTGCGGAGCCGATGACTTGCAGCACCGGCTCGTAGGTGTCCGGCGCAATCGTCACATGCTCGATTGCGCCCTCGGCCGCCCGCATGCCGCACGAGATCTCCGCGCCCTCGAGTGCCGGCCCCGTCGCGCACGACGTCGTGAAGATGCCGCGATGGTCGCCATAGGCGATCTCGCCATTCGTACCGATGTCGATGACCATCGTCGGCACGCGCCGCTCGATGAGGCGCGTCGCGAGCAGCACGGCGACATTGTCCGCGCCGACGAAGCCGGCCTCGACGGGCAGCGCGTGGACATTCGCGGCCGGCGCGATGCCGAGCCCCAGCGCAGCGGCTGGCAGGTCGAGCGGCACGCGCGTGACCGAGATGAACGGCGACTTGCCGATGGCTTCGGGATCGAGCCCGAGGAAGAGATGCCCCATGACCGTGTTGCCCGCGACGACCATTTCATAGATGCGCTCTAGAGGCACCTGCGCTTTCGCCGCGAGTTCCAGTGCGAGCGCGCGCAGGTCGCTCCGCACGGCCTCCGTGAGCTCGGTGCCGCCGCCCTCGTGCATCATCGCATAGGAAATGCGCGAGACGACATCGTCGCCCATGCGGATCTGGCTGTTCATGCGCGACGCATGCGCGAGCACGCGCCCCGTTTTGAGATCCGCAAGCGTCGCAGCGATCGTCGTCGTGCCGAGGTCGACGGCGATGCCATAGAGACGGTCCGCCGCCATGCCTTCTTTCGGGAGCGGCAGCACGTCGATGATTTCCCAGCCGCGCGCCTCCGGCAGCTCGCGCACGATGGCGCGCACCTGCCATTTCCACTGGCGCAGGCGCTTCGGCAGCGTGACGAGCAGCGGATAGCTCAGCGTGACGGCCTCCGCGCGGACGGCGAGTTCGCTGGCGACGCCGTCCGCGAGACGTTCGGCATCCGAGCGGAAATCCTCGAGCGACGGCGGCACGAGCCGGACGCGCACGTCGCGGATACAGGGATGCACGCTGATGCGGATGGCCGCCGCGCCGAGGATGACGCCGCGCGTTTCGCGGCTTTCCTCCGGCACTTCGATCGTCATGCGGCGAGCTGCGTACACGCGGCAGGCGAGGCGGATGTTCTGCTGGATCTCGCTTTTTGAGAGCACGCGCAGTTCCTCCCGCGTGACGCCATTCACGTAGCCTTTCTCGACGAGCTGGCGCATCGAGAGCCCGCCCGCGAGCAGCCGTACGCGGCATTTGCCGCACGTGCCGTGCCCGCCGCAGACCGCCGTGAGCGAGACGCCGTTCGCGCGCGCCGCCTCGAGCACCGTCTTGCGGCCTTCGACGCGCACGCGCTGCCCCGAGGGCTGAAAGAGCAGATGCACTGCCATGAACATCCCCCGCCTTCCGATTTCTATCTATCCATAAAATAACTACCGTTATCTATCACTGTCATGAATGAAAAGAATCGTATGATAGCATGAAGCAGGCACAGTCGTCCGACCCTGCGGATTCCTGTGCCTGCTTCTTCGTTGAAAGAAAAGAGGTATGATGGAGGCCGGCGCGCGTGTCAGGCGTCGACGCGGCTCTTCTTCTTCGTCCAGTAGTCGAGGCCGAGATCCGTCATGATCTTCACGGCTTCGTCATAGACGTCGAGGTACTCCTGCGTCGGCAGGAGCGTCGTCGTGTCGTAGCAGCCTTCGAACGGCTTGCCGACCGGTGCCTGCTTGTAGTCTTTCTCGTAGAGACTGATGAGCTTGTCGAGGAGCTCGTTGACCTTCGCCGTCTCCATGCCGGCGACGGCGTATGCGCATTCGCCCATGAAGCGCGCTTCGAGGCCCGTCGTGTAGTTCGTCGCGACGCCCTTGCTCGCGGCAACGCCCGAGAGCACTTCGCGGCCGCTGCACGTATCCGTGATGGCCTGCGCCGCTGTTTCGAGGAGGCACATGACCGTGCACGGACCGGCCGTCGTGTAGTACTGGTTGCCCATCATGAGGTCGAGCTCGGACTCGATGGCCATGCAGGCGTGTCCGGCAATCGCCAGCGTCTCCCTGGACGTGGTGTTGCCCCAGCGCACATGCGTCGGGCCGTCGAGATGCCATGTCGCCTGCATCATGACAAAAGAATTGAGCGTCGTTGCGACATCGACGATCGTCGTCTCTTCGAGACCACCGGCATAGCCGCCGAAAATCGGCATCTGCTCGCACATGATCATATCGCCGGAGAGGACATAGTGAGCGTCAAAAGCGAGTGCACTGACATCGATCTTGAGCTCGTTCAGCTGCGATACTTCATGGCTGTCGGTCGTCCGCATGCCGCCGGGGAAATCCGCTGCAATGGCACCGGCGGCAGAAAGGGAAGTCTCATTCCCCTACAGGCCCATGCCGCAGCGGCCGGCGCGCATCTGCGCTTCGCGGACCGCCTTGGCTTCGGCCTTGACCGCCGCGATCTCCCACGGCGTGCCCGGCGTCGGATCCTTGCCCTTGATCGTCTGCATGACGCCGTCGACGATCGTGTCGACGATCGGCTCCTGCGCATACGACTGATGGATCTTCAAAAACAGGTCCTCGGAACACGGCGCGCCCGTCGGGCCGCCTTGGATGATCGGAGGACGCTTGTCGTCATGCTTGCGGCAGGCGATCGTGCGCCCGTTGACGCCCGGCTCACCGAACTGCGCCGTCTTCGGCGCCGCCGTGACGGAAGCGAGGATTTCCTCTTCCGTGTACTTGATGACGCGGTGCGTGTCGATGCAATAGACGCCGCACGTCGCGAGCAGCTCGAGGCCGGCTTTGAACAGGTTCTTGCACAGCGCTTCATCCTCCGGGATGATCTTGTGCTTGTCCATCTTGATGCCGTATTTCTTCTTGAGCTTCATGGCTGTCTGGGGGATGATCTTGAAGTCCCAGTCTTTCTCTTCGACCTTTGGCCCCGTCTTCGCGCGGTCGTAGACATCCATGACCGTGAGCGGTCTGGCGAGTGTCATAAAAATCCCTCCTTCAGATGGGAAAACGCGAGGCCCGGTCGGCATGCTGCATACAGCTTGCCGATCGAGCCTCGTTGCTCGTTCCGCGATAGCGGAAATTATTTTTTTGTTTCTTTGATGATTATAGCACGTGGTATGCCACGATGCAAGCAGATTTTTGAAGTTTGTGCAAAATATCGCACGCACATGCGCATTCACGCGTCCTCCGCGAGCGACAGGAAGCTGATGCGCTGGTGCGGGATCGGCGCGGCCGTCACCAGGATGCAGTTGTGCCCCGTCACTTGGATCTTGCGGCGATCGTGGATGGAGAGCAGCGCGTGCGCGAACGTCGCGCGCGGCTCGGGGAGCTCATACGTCTCCGATGTCGCGAGCCCCATGTACTCGAGCGACGTCGACGTCTTGCCGCAGATGTGGATGATGCCGCCGGGGCGGATCGTCTGCACGTCGCGCAGCAGCCGGATCGTCTCGCGGCCGCTGACGTCACGGAAGACTTTCGGCCCGACGAACTCGACGACGCCGCTCGGGTCGGCATACGAAATGATGTCTGCCCCGGCGAGGAACGCGCGGCGGATGTACTCGACGAGATTCTTGCGGATCTTCGCGAGCGCCGCATCGACGCGCGGCCGGTCCTTGCGCACGGCGCGGAACAGCACGAGCGAGTCCATGAGCATCGAGAGCACGGTAAACGGCGCTTCGACTTTCAGCACGCAGCGGCGGCCGACGGCGTGCAGCAGGCGGACGGCCTCGAGCACTTCGGCGATGCGCCCCTGCGAAAAATCGATGTCGCCGAGCGTGTCGAGGTCTTCGATGCGCTGGATCATCGGCTGCCCCGGCAGCGGCAGCACGCCGTTTTCGGGATACGAAATCTCGGCGCCGAACGCGCCGGCCTCGATCGTCACGCAGAACGGCAGCTTGCAGACCTCGTCGCCATTGCTGTCGGCGATGAGCGCGGACGCCGCGCTCATGAGCGGCGCGTATTGGTATGCGTCCCAATAGCTCGCGCCGAATTTCCGGATGACGAACGCGGGGATCTCCTCGCTGCCCGCATGGTTGCAGTCGAAGACGGGGAGCTTTTCGCCCGTCGCCGTCGGGATGAGGCGCTGCTTCTTCGGCTTCGGGACTTCGACGCGGATGCTCGCCACGGGCTTCGTCATGCAGGCGAGGTGCCAGCCGTCCCGCCGTTCCTCCGGCGAGAGAGCCGAGCGCTCGCGGCGGTCGGATGGCGCGACGAGCGGCTCGTCGTCCCAGCGCTTCGATGGCTTTTCCGGCAGCACGTGCACGCGGCAGAGACCGCAGCAGCGCGTGCCGCTGCAGGCGCTCTCGATGGGGACGCCCGTGCGCTTCGCCGCCTGGAGGATCGTCTCCCCCTTCTTGACGCGGGCGCGCCTGCCGCTCGGCAGGAACGTGATGTACATGCGCCGCGCCTCCTTCCTTTCCCTTTCCGCTGCACATCATGAAACGGTCAGTACCGTCCCAACCGATGGCTCAGGCGTCCTTTGCGCCCTCGACCATGGCCTTGAGGTTCGCGAGCGGCGTGCTCGGTGCGGCCGCGCAGCCCGGCGAGATGATGTCGACGCCGCGCGCGAGCGCATCGTGAACAGCGTCCTTGATCTCGTCCGGCGTGCCGTTCAGGAGCACGCCCGACGGGCTGATGTCGCCGATGATCGGCAGGCGGATGCCTTTTTCCTTGTACGCCGCTTTCGCAGCCGGGATGTTGACGGCCGACTCGACGCTGATGCCGGCGCAGCCCGTGTCCGCGATGTCGAGCATGACCTTGTCGAGCTTGCCGCAGATGTGCAGGATGACGGGCACGCCGAGCTCGGCGATGAGCTTCTTCTCATACGGCTGCGCGAGCTGGCGGTAGTTCTTCGGGCTGATCATGTCGAGCGACGCCATCATGTCCTCGATGACGATGGCGTCCGCGCCCGCTTCGATGTACGCCTTGCCGAACGTCAGCGCGGCCTGGTAGCCCATCTCGAGGAACGGCTGGATCTTATCCGGCGTCTTGAACATCGCCTTGAGGAACGGCGTGATGCCGATGAGGCTGTTGGCGATGCTGAACGGCCCACCGATACCACCCATAACGAGCACTTGATCGCCATACTTCTCCTTCATCAGCGAGACGGCTTTCACCGCGACGGGCACGCGGCCGCGCGTGAGGAAGTCATCGGGGAACTCCGGCACGTCGTCGACCTTGTATGGATGCTCGGCGATGCTCGGGATGTGCGTCTTGCCGCCGCTCTTGATCTTCGCGCCGAGCGCCTCGGCCTCGATCGTCTGGCAGTACGGCGCGCGGATGGCGTCGAGGCCGATGACCTCCGCGCCGCCCTTGCCCGAGAGCGTCGCCATGAGCTCGGCGTCGCGGTGCGCCTCCGGCCATGACGCGCCGACGGCATCCATGAGCTCGTACGTCGCGTACTGGCACGCGCTGATGACGGAGGGCCTGTCCGTCGGCTCTCCCTTGAGTGCTTTGAGCAATCTCTCTCTGCCCGTCATCGTATCTGACATGATAAAAGCCACCTTTCAAAATCCATCATACCATCGAACGAAAGCGCCGCCAAGCCCCTCACGCCCGGCAACCGCTTGGAATGCTCAGCTGCGCCGGCTGCAGATGTCATCGAGCAGCCGCACGGCCTCGCCAGCGCCCGGCGCATAGTAGTCGGCGCCGATTTTTTTCGCGAATGACGTCGAGACTGGCTTGCCGCCGATGATGATCTTGCAGCTGCTGCGCGTGCCGCGCCGCGTAAGCTCCTGCACGACATCGGCCATGTGCCCCATGGACGTCGTCATGAGCGAAGCGAGCGCGACGGCGTCGGGATGATGCGCCTCGACGGCATCGGCGAAGACGCTGGCTGGCACATCGCGGCCGAGGTCGTGCACCTCGTAGCCGCCCGCCTCGATGACGAGCGCGACGATGTTCTTGCCAATGTCATGCGTGTCGCCCTCGACGGAGCCGATGACGACGCAGCCTTTCGGCGCGGGCTTTTCGCCGAGCATATAGGGGCGGAAGATCTCCGTCGCCGCCTCTGCCGCATCCGCGCAAGAGAGGAGTTCGGGGATGAAATACTCGCCTTCTTCATAAAGACGGCTCGCCACGGCCATGCCAGCCGCGACGCTCGTCTCGAGGAGATTCATCTGGAACAGGCCCTGCGCCGTGATCTCTTTCGCGATCCGCTCGGCCTCTTCGACCTCCATTTCGACGATGGCGTCCGAAAGATTGCGTTTCAGCTGCTCCCGCAGCGCCGCCTGTCCCTTGGTCTCCCTGGTCTCCGCTGTCATGCGCCTCTGCCTCCCCCTTGCAAATACAGGTTCCCTCAGAACGTCAGCGCCTTGACGAAGACATCCTGGAACTTCGGATCCTGCGAGAGCTCGACGTCCTTGATTTCGCCGACGAGCTGTTCCATGTACGTGCGCACGCCCTGGTTCAGCAGGAACGCTTTCGCGCCGGACTTCGACGTGTTGCCGACGAACTTGACCTTGCCGCGGAACGCCTCGGGCAGCATGCCCTGATTGATGAGGCTGCTCTCGCGCAAGTGATAGCCGAACGAGCCGGCAATCTCGACACAGTCAACCGTCTCGGGCGAGACACCGAGCGCCGTCATGAGCATCTCGACGCCGGCGCGGATCGCACCTTTCGCAAGCTGCACCTGGCGCACGTCGCCCTGCGTGATGTAGACGTTCTTGCTGACGTAGAAGACGGGCTTGCCGTCCTTTTCCTTCATGTTCGGCTTCAGGACGTCGGGATACTTGCCGCGCTCCGGCTTCACGAGGCGGCCGGATTTGCCGATGACGCCGACGCGCACGAGCTCGCCGACGATGTCGAGCAGGCCGCTGCCGCAGATGCCCGTCGCTTCGACGTCGCCGATGACGTGCGTCTTCGGCGTGCCGTCTTCCTGCACCTGGTAGAGCTCGAGGGCGCCATCGCCCGCGCGCATGCCGCATGTGATGTTCATGCCCTCGAACGCCGGGCCTGCCGCCGTCGACGTGCCGGCGAGGCGGCCGTCCTGCGCGAGGATCATCTCGCCATTCGTTCCAATGTCGATGAAGAGCGTCGTGCCCTTCTTCTTCTCGAGCTGCGCCGCGAGGACGCCGGACGTGATGTCAGGACCGACATAGGCCGAAATGATCGGCGGCAGGTAGATGTCGCCAAATGGCGACATGTGGAGCTCCGCAGCCGAGACCGTGTTGCCGCCCTTGATGACCGCCGTGTACGGGAACTGGCCGAGCGGCTCGGGGTTCGTGCGCGTCGCGAGGTGGATCATCGTCGTGTTGCCACTGTAAATCGCTTCATAAATATACTTGCTCTCGATGTGGTTGCGCTTGCAGAGCTCGTCGATCGTGTTGTTGAATTCGTCGCGGATGGCTTCGTAAAGGAGCTTCAAGCCTTCCTCTTTCGACGCCATGTGGATGCGCGTGATGACATCCTGCGCGTGGAGGCTCTGCGGATTCAGTGCCGAGAGGCTGTCAATTTCCTCACCGGTGTTCATGTCAATGAGCGCCGTGACGAGCGTCGTCGTGCCGATGTCGATGGCGAGGCCGTAAAACTTGTCCGTCGTGTCGCCGTCTTCCTCGCCGACTTTCTGCTTGCCCGCGAGGATGAACGTCTTGTCTTTCGGCGCGGCGTAGACCTTCTTGATGTATGGATCGATGCTGTAGGAGAACGACTCGCCTTCGCTCAAAATCTTCAGCGTCTTGTTCTGGCTCGCCGTGTTCGGCGCGATGACCGTGATGTCGCCATAGACTTTCGTATGGCAGGCGAGCACGTAGCCCTGCGCCGTGAGCTCCGGCGGCATCTGGAAGTGCGCTTCCTCCGAGAGGAAGCTGCCCTCCGGCCCTTCGACCTGCACTTTGCACTTGCCGCACGTGCCAACGCCGTCGCACGGCGACTCGACGATGATGCCGGCGTCGCGCGCAGCCTGGAGGATCGTCGTGCCTTCGGCGGCCTGCACATGCTGGTCTTGCTCTTTGAAATAGATGTCTGGCATACGCTCATTCCTCCTTGATGGCCGTCGTGAACGCCTGGATGTTTTCGAGCTTCGTCGACGTGCTCAGGCCGCAGGCTGGGGAGATGATGTCGATATTGTTCTTGAGCAGGACTTTCGACTGCTTGTAGATCGTGTCCGGATTCGAGAACTCGAGGAGGTACGTGCTGAGGTTTCCCATCGTCGTGAGCTGGTGGTACTCTTCCTTCATCGACTTCAGGTTGACGAAGGCGTCGACGCTGATGGCATCGCCGTGGAGCTCCGCGATCTGCGGCTTGACCATGGCCATTTCGCCGCAGATGTGGATGATGACGGGCACGCCCATGAGATGGATGGCATCCGCGAGCTTGTTCAGGTACGTCACGGCGTATTCCTTGAACATCTTCGGCCCGAGGATCTCGCCCGTCGCCGTCGGGTCGGCGATGGAGATGACCGTCGCGCCATTGTCGACCATGAGCTGCGCGTAGTCGATGAGGTGATCCGTCACGTAGTCGATGACCTTGTGCGCCTGCTCTTTCTCGCGGCGCAGCTGCTTCAAAAACGTCATCGGATCGACGATGGATGCCGACGTCGAGAGCGGGCCCGTCAGGCTGCCGATGGCCGGCACGTCGGGATGGTGCACCGAGAGATAATGGAGCGACTGCACGACGGCGGCGACACGGCTGCTCTTCGCAAGCGTGCCGCGCGGCAGGAAATTGACATCGTTGACGGATTTATACGCCTCAATCTTGATCTTCGGCTCGCATTCCAAAGAACCGAAATCAATCGGGCTGCCGAGCGCCTCGGCCTCGACCGTCATGCAGAACGGGATGCCGAAGTTCTCGAACCCCGTGTTTTCGTATACGTCAAAGGCCAGCTCGCGCATGAGCGTATCGACGTGATGCGCCTCTGGCAGCTTGTGCCCCGTCTTCTTCATGATTTCCGTCAGCGCTGCATTCATCATGCCGCCCGGGCAGATGACCGGATGGCGGTCGACTTTTTCTTTCTTCAGCGAGCGCAGCAGGCGCTCTTTCGGTGTCAGGCTATCCATGGATGTTCCTCCCCTCAGACAAAGACGTCAGCAGTTCAGCATTTCGCGCGCGATGCGGACGGCCGCATTCGCATTGATGCTGTAGGCATCCGCGCCGACTTTTTTCGCGAATGCCGGCGAGATCGGTGCGCCGCCGATGACGACCTTGATCTTGCCTTCGAGGCCGCGCTCCTTGATGAGGTTGATCGTGTCGCCGATCTTGTCCATCGTCGTCGTCATGAGCGCGGCGATCATGATGATCTGTGCGCCTTCCTTGACGGCCGTGTCGACGAAGACTGCGGGCGGGACGTCGCGGCCGGCGTCGATGACGTCGAAATTCGCCGAGCTCAGCATGACCTTGACGAGGTTCTTGCCGATGTCATGCGTGTCGCCCTCGATGACGCCGACGACGATCTTGTGCTTTTCGCCGGCCGCCTCCATGTGGATGTGCGGCTTCAGGATGTCGATGCCCGTATTGACGGCGTCGGAGCACATCAGGAGCTCTGGGACAAAATACTCTTCCTCCTCGAACAGCTTGCCCGCTTCATCCATGCCCTTTGCGAGACCCTGGTCGATCGCATTCAGCGCATCGTATCCATTATCTACGACTTCATTCGCGAGATCCGCGACGAGATCTTCATCCATATCGACGACGGCATCTGCCAATGCCTTGTTCAGTTCTTCTGCACTTTTCGCCATTTCAAAGGCTCCTTTCCCTGATGGCGCGGCTGCTGCCGCACCGCGTTCCTGTCCGTTTCGTTTCACATACGCTCAGCCGCGCAGTTCCTTGACGAGGCGCTTCGCTTCCGTGATGGCCTCCGCCGCGTTCTCCGCGTACGCATCGGCACCGATGGACTTGACCCATTCCGGCGAGACCGGCGCACCGCCGAACATGCACTTGAACTGGTCGCGGACGCCGTCCTCGATCAGGAGGTTCACGATGTCGCGCTGGGCCGGCATCGTCGTCGTCATGAGCGCCGCGCCCGCGATGATGTCGACATGCTCCTTCTCCGCCGTCGCGACGACGTCGGCGCTCGATGCATCACGGCCGAGGTCGATGACCTCGAAGCCGCTCGCCGCGAGCATCGTCTTGACGATGTTCTTGCCGATGTCGTGGATGTCGCTCTCGACCGTGCAGATGAGCACCTTGCCGAGCGACGTCGCCGACTTCGCTTCTTCGGAGAGGTCGGCCGTGATGATGCCGACGCACTGCTCGAAAATA
Organism: uncultured Veillonellaceae bacterium; assembly: GCA_900315575.1. Classification (GTDB taxonomy): domain Bacteria; phylum Bacillota; class Negativicutes; order Selenomonadales; family Selenomonadaceae; genus Selenomonas_C. The sequence continues at coordinate 4,068 of OMZR01000008.1, read as the reverse complement.
TCGGCCGCGACGACGAGCTGCGGGACGAACACTTCGCCTTCGTCGAAGAGATCGCTCTGCGTCTGCATGCCGGCGCCGAGGCCCTGGCTGATGGCCTCGATCGGATCCATCTTCAGTTCGACGGCTTCCTTTGCCGCCTCCGTGCCGAGGTCTTCATCCAGTTCCTCGATGCTCTTCTTCAATTTTTCCAGGACTTCTTCTTTCGTGCTCATGGTGCTTCCTCCTCTGACAAGTACCAAGACAAAGGAGCCTGCGCCCGGGCGGCTGACAGCCTCCCGTCGCGCAAGCTCCTTTGCTTTCGATGGACGATGCTATATAACGGAACTTTCTTTTTTGTTCCTATGGCTGTAGTATATCATAACAGTTTTTCGGATGCAAGTCTATTTTGCAAAAAAGTTTTTACCGTTTTATGTGTCAGAACTTCATATACGCCGCCTCGCCATGCAGCGCGAGATCGAGGCCGGCCTTCTCCGTCTCCTCCGGCACGCGCAGCGGCGTGACGAGCGAGATCGCCTTGAGGATCAGGAACGTCATGACGACGGACACGGCGATGGACGTCAGCACGCCGACGACCTGCGGGAACATCTGCGCCGCGTTGCCGTAGAGCAGGCCGTCCGCGCCGTCCGGATTCACGGACGTCGTCGCGAAGATGCCCGTAAGCAGCGCGCCGCAGATGCCGCCGACGCCATGACAGCCGAATGCATCGAGCGCGTCATCATAGCCGACTTTCCGCTTCACGACCGTGATGGCGACGAAACAGACAACCGACGTGATTGCGCCGATGACGAGCGCCGCCCAGACCTCGACGAAGCCCGCGGCCGGCGTGACGCCGACGAGGCCGGCGATGCCGCCCGTCAGCGTGCCGAACAGCGTCACCTGATGCTCGATGCGCCACTCGAGAAGCGTCCAGACGAGGAACGACATCATCGACGATGCCGCCGTATTCGCGAACGCCGCGATCATGATGTCGTTCGAGCCGATGGCGCAGCCCGAGTTGAAGCCGAACCAGCCCATCCAGACGATGCTGCCGCCGAGGATGATGTACGGGACATTGTGCGGGATGTTCGGGATGATGCCGTAGCCGCGGCGCCGCCCCAGCACGAGCGCCGCGACGAGGCCCGAGACGCCCGACGAAATGTGGATGACCGTGCCGCCCGCGAAATCGAGCGCGCCGAGCTCGTAGATGATGCCGCCCGACGCCCAGACCATGTGGCAGAGCGGATCGTAAACGAGCGTCGTCCAAAGGAAGATCAGCAGGCAGTACGCGCCGAAACTCACGCGCTCCGCGATGGAGCCGCTGATGATGGCCGCCGTGATGACGGCGAACATCATCTGGAACACGGCGAACTCCAGATGCGGGATCGTCTCGGAAAAGTCCGGATCCGCCGCGAGACCGACGCCATGGAAGCCGAGCCAGTCGCCGCCGCCGATGATGCCGCCGATGTCCGTGCCAAACGACAGCGAATAGCCGAACAAGATCCACTGGACGCCGATGATGCCGATTGCCACCATGGACATCATGATCGTGTTCAGCGTGTTCTTCCGCTTCACCATGCCGCCATAAAAAAAGCCGAGCGCCGGCGTCATGAAGAACACCATGAGCGCCGCGAAGGCCATGAACCCCATATCCGCGCTGCTCAGCGTGCTCGCACCTTCCTCTGCAGCGAACGCCGGCTGCGGCAGGGCGCACAAGGCGCCCGTCAAGGCGATGAAGCCTGACCATCTCTTCTTCCAGTTCATCATAGCGATTCCTCCCTCTGATCTCTCTTGCTCATATCTCGCGGGAAAAGCCGGGAATCTTCCCCCGCAGAAAAACAAAATGCCCGGGCAAGCGCACACGCGCCGCCCGGGCCTCATTGCCGAAACGGAATGATTTATTTTGTTTTTCCTTGCGAGAATTATAGCACGTCCCATGGAGGAGCGCAATGTTTTTTTGCAAGAAGACAGAAAAGAAAGGAACTCATGTTTGCAAGCAGCACCATGCCGTGATAGAATGCAGAAAAACAAACCATACGGACAAGGAGGAGGCCGCTACACGATGGCGTTCCCTTCCTACGACCTGAAGCCCGTGCCCGTCACAGACGCGATGGCCGCCGCGACCGGCGCTCGCCCACGCGAAGCGTACCTCGCACGCGACCTCCTGCTCGTCTACGATGACGAGCAGGTCGTGCGCGCGATGACGTCCGATCAGGCAAAACTCAAAGCGCGCGACGGTCGAACTCGCTGGCGATGCTGTGCTGTACTCCGAAATGACACTGCATCTTTGAACAAAAACCGCCTTGTTTGCACATTCTCAACGCAAACAAGGCGGTTTGTCATCGCTCCATTTATTCACAGATCGTTTTCGTTCTTCAAGATATCCATCAGTTGTTCTCGAATCATCGGAAAATCCACATGCACAGATGCATACACGTCTTCCATCCGAAGCGTCTGGTAACGATGTGCTGTAATATCGCGAAAACCTGCAATTGCTTTCCAAGGAACGTCCGGATACGCTGTGCGGGGTTCCATCGCCACATTCTTGACGAGCTCTCCAATATTGATTGTCGTCATGCCAATGGCACGCTTCTGCATTTCATTTTGCAAATTCAACGATGAGATCGACATCGCTTTCTGGCGCGGCCGTTCCATCCGCCTGCGAGTCAAAGAGCGTCACTTGCCGGACAGGATAGTGCGCGGCAATTTCCCGTACTGCCGCTCGAATCGTTGCAATCTCCATAAAGCATCCCTCCTGACCTCATTTTACTTGCTTTCTCAATCCTCCGCAAGAAAATTCGCCCACAAGCAACAACATATTCTGTCGCTGCCTGCGGGCGGTTGCATATCAACGTTTATTTCTTTTCCTTCAACGCGTCATCGAGCGTATGCCATGCCAGCACGGCACATTTGACGCGGGCCGGCATGTTGCTGACGTTTTTGAGGGAGAGGGCTTCGTCGAGTTCTTCGAGCTCGTCGTCGTCCGTGATCTCGCGCTTGATCATCGCGATGAATTTTCCTGCGAGCTCGCGGGCTTTTTCGACGCTCTTGCCGCGGATCAGGTCGATCATCATGTCGGTCGAGGCCTGGCTGATGGCGCAGCCGACGCCTTCGAACGCGGCGTCTTTGACAATGCCGTCCTCGATTTTGAGCTCGAGCGTGATTTCGTCGCCGCAGCTCGGGTTGTGGCCCTTGAGCGAGCAGTTCGCGCCCGTGAGCGGGTGGCGGTTTTCGGGGCTCCTGCTGTGCTCGCTGACGAGCTCCGTATAGACATCTTCAAGACTCATATCCAAGCACCTTCCTGACTTTCTTCAGCGCCGCGATCCAGCGGTCAACATCTTCCTTCGTGTTGTAGAGGTAGAAGCTCGCGCGGCAGCTCGCGTTGAGGCCGAGGTAGCGGTGCAAAGGCTGCGCGCAGTGATGGCCCGCGCGGACAGCGACGCCCGTGCTGTCGAGGATCGTCGCGACGTCATGCGGATGGACGTCCTTGACGTTGAACGCGATGATGCCCGTCTTGTTGTCACGCGTGCTGTCGCAGCCGTAGAGCTCGATGTACGGCAGTTCCCTGAGCTGCGGCAGGGCGTAGTCAACGAGCGCTTTCTCGATGGCCTCGATGCGGTCGAAGCCGATCTTTCCGAGATATTCGATCGCCGCCTGGAGGCCCGCTGCACCGCCGACGTTCTGCGTGCCCGCTTCGAATTTCGCGGGCAGTTCGGCGAATGTCGTGTCCTGCTCCTGCACGTACTCGATCATGTCGCCGCCCATGAGGAACGGTGGCATGGCGTCGAGGATGTCGTACTTGCCATAGAGCACGCCGATGCCCATCGGGGAGAGCATCTTGTGGCCGGGGAACGCGAAGAAATCGGCATCGATGTCCTGCACGTCCACTTTCTGATGCGCGACGCTCTGCGAGCCGTCGACGACGACGACCGCGCCGACGCTGTGCGCCTTTTTCGCGACTTTCTTGACGTCGTTTTTGAGGCCGAGCACGTTCGAGACCTGCGTGACGGCGACGAGCTTCGTCTTTTCCGTGATTTTCGTCTCGATGTCCTCGTCGCTGAGGTTGCCGTCTTTCTCCAAATAAATGTACTT
>OMZR01000190.1 GCA_900315575.1 uncultured Veillonellaceae bacterium | reverse complement strand
GCGGGCATCGCGAAGAAGAACACGAACAAGTCTGGCACGTTCACCTGGGGCCCGTTCTTTGAGACGGGGCACGGGAACTATGACAGCTATCTCGACAACGGCACGCACGGCAGCGGCTCGACGAGCTACACGGGCGGCGGCCTCTTCGCACGTCAGGAATTTGCGAGCGGATGCTACGTGGAGGGTTCGCTCCGCACGGGCAAGACGAAGGCGGACTACTCCTCGTCCGACCTTGGCACGAGCTACAGCACGGATGCGCCGTACTTCGGCGCACACCTTGGCGTCGGCCGGGTGCTGCCGATGTACGGCGGCTCGCTCGACATCTATGGCCGCTATCTCTACAGCCGCACGGGCAGCGACAGCGCACACCTCGCGACGGGCGAGACGTATGACTTCGACGTCGTCGACAGCCACCGCCTGATGTTCGGCGCACGCTATACGCGCGAAGCGAATCAGCTCAGCAAGTGGTACGCCGGTGCCGCGCTGCTCTACGAATTCGGCGGTGAAGCGAGAGCCCACTATCAGGGCTACAGCCTCGCCAGCCCGTCGAGCGCAGGCACGTCGGTCATGCTCGAAGGCGGCTGGAAATACGTCCCGTCCGCCACGTCCCCCGTCGAACTCGACCTCGGCGCAACCGGCTGGCTCGGCAAGCAGCAGGGCCTCATGTTCCATGCAGGCGTGAATTACGCATTCTGAGATCAAAAAAATCCTCATCGAATGTACCTTTCGATGAGGATTTTTGATTTAAGGGGAGGTGGACTTACTTCAACGTCACGAGCTCATACTCCCGCGAGCCCATGCCGAGCTTTTCGGCGTGCTCGAGCGTTTCTTTCCATTTGACGTTCGGGTTCGAGTCGAGGAAGTTGTCGTGATGATGCTCCCAGTCGGGCTTTGCGAGGTTGTCGGAGAGCTGGCTGTTCGGCATCGGCTCGGCTTTGAGGCACATGTCGACGCTGGCCTGGTCGAGCGCGACGGGGTCGAACGAGGCGAACATGCCGATGTTCGGCAGAATCGCCGCGTCGTTTTCGCCGTGGCAGTCGCAGTTCGGCGAGATGTCGCGCGCGATGTTGATGTGGAAGCACGGGCGCCCGTCGACGACGGCCCAGGCGTACTCGGCCATCTTGCGGTCGAGCTTGTCGTTTGCATCCCACGACTCGTTGCTGATGGCGTCGAAGCCGCAGGCGCCGATGCAGCGGCCGCAGCCCTTGCAGAGGTCTTCGTGGATGTGCGCTTTGTTGTTCTCGTACGTGATGGCGTTCGAGCCACATTCTTTCGCGCATTTGCGGCAGCCTTTGCAGAGCTCTTCGTTGACGACGCATTTGCCCGACGAATGCTGCTCCATCTTGCCGGCGCGGCTGCCGCAGCCCATGCCGATGTTCTTGAGCGCACCGCCGAAGCCCGTGGCCTCGTGGCCCTTGAAGTGCGCGAGACTGATGAAGACGTCGGCGTCCATGATGGCGCGGCCGATTTTGGCTTCCTTCACATATTCGCCACCGCGCACGGGCACGCAGATGTCGTCCGTGCCTTTGAGGCCGTCGGCGATGATGACCTGGCAGCCGGTCGTGAGCGGGCTGAAGCCGTTGAGGTTCGCGCAGTCCATGTGCTCGAGCGCATGCTTGCGGCTGCCCGGATACAGCGTGTTGCAGTCCGTCAGGAACGGGCGGCCGCCCTGTTCCTTGCAGATGTCGGCGACGCATTTTGCATACTGCGGACGCAGGTATGCGAGGTTGCCGAGCTCGCCGAAATGCATCTTGATGGCGACGAACTTGTTCTCCATGTCGATGTTCTTGATGCCGGCGGCCAGGCAGAGGCGGCGGAGCTTGTCCGTGATGCTCGTGCCGACGGGGCAGCGGAAATCGGTGAACCAGACTTTCGATTTGCTCATGTGCAGATCCTCCTACAGAAAAGCGTTTTCTTCCATCAAAAGTATATCAGCTTTTTCGGTGGATGTCATGAAAATCGGGAAGCGGCGAAAATGTCCACAATAAATAGACTCGGCAGAAGACTGTATGCTGTACAGAGTACATAACAAAGCGCGTCCACTCAGAACGAACAAAATGACTGAAAAATACTTGAAAAACGCGTACGGGTAGTGTATACTAGTCCTTGTCATCATTACAAAGGTTTCCTCAAGGAAGAAAATCGGAAGAGAGAACCAGGAGAAAGTTAGGAGTGTTCCCCATGCTGAAGAAACTCGGTCAGAAATATCAGGAGACCGCGCTGATCAAGCTGATCGCCGTCGGCCTCGTGCTCGGCATCCTGCTCGCGGTCGCCGCGCCGCAGGCCGTGCCGGCCGTCGCGATTCTCGGCGACCTGTTCGTCAAGGCCTTGAAAGGCGTCGCGCCAATCCTCGTCTTCGTGCTCGTCATGAACGCGATGGCGCAGAAAAATGCCGATGCGAGCGCGTCGATGAAGCCGATTGTGAAGCTCTACATCTTCGCGACGTTCTTCGCCTCGCTCGTCGCCGTCGCGTACTCGTTCGCGTTCCCGACGACGCTGTCGCTGGCCGTCCCGCCCGATGCGAAAGTCGCGCCGCCGTCCGGCATCATCGAAGTCCTGCACAACCTGATCCTCTCTGTCGTCGACAACCCGATTCACGCGCTCGCAAGCGCGAACTACATCGGCATCCTCGCATGGGGCGTTGCCTGCGGCATCGCGCTGCATGCGGCGGGCGACCAGACGAAGGCCGTGCTCAACGACCTCGCGAAAATGGTCACGAAGGTCGTGCAGTGGGTCATCCGCTTCGCACCGTTCGGCATTTTCGGCCTCGTCTCGAATGCGATTGGCACGGCCGGCATCGGCGCGCTGATCGGCTATGCACAGCTGCTCGCGGTGCTGCTCGGCGCGTTTTTCACCGTCGCGCTGATCATGAACCCGATCATCGTCTACAGCCAGATTCATCGCAACCCGTATCCGCTCGTCTGGACGACGCTGAAAGAAAGCGGCCTCTATGCGTTCTTCACGCGCAGCTCGGCTGCGAACATCCCGGTCAACCTCGGTCTCTGCGAACGCCTGCACCTCAACAAGGACACGTATTCCATCTCCATCCCGCTCGGCGCGACCATCAACATGAGCGGCGCGGCCATCACGATTGC
>OMZR01000029.1 GCA_900315575.1 uncultured Veillonellaceae bacterium | reverse complement strand
ATTCATCGCTACATGTCGGGCATCCTCGCCGACCTCGCGAAAGAGAAGCGCGCTGAGCAAACGGCGCATGCAGGACTCGTGCAGGAAAATGACTGGCCGTCGTTCGGCAAGCTGTCGCTCGTGATTCTCGCGCGCTCGACGGGGTTCTGCGTCTGCAACGCGTTCATCCCACTGTTCTGGATTCATGTGCTCGGTACGTCAGAATCGACTGGCAGCTTCGCGTTGACGCTGCTCTTTGCGCTCGGTGCGTTCATCACGTACTTCGGCGGCATCTTGTCCGACCGCCTTGGCTTTATCAAGATGCTGCGCGTCTCGTTCCTCGTGATGATTCCCGTCATGTTCCTGCTCGTGCGCTGCACGGATGCCGTGGTGGCGACCATCCTGCTCGTCCCGGCCGCATTCGCGCTCTTCGCTCCGTACAGCGGTATCGTCGTGCTCGGCCAGACGTACCTCGGCAAGAACATCGCGTTCGCCTCGGGCGTGACACTCGGCCTTCAGGGCACGCTCGGCGGACTCGTGACCCCGCTTGTCGGCCGTGCCGCTGACAGCTACGGCATCGTGACCGCGCTTCAGATTCTCTGGATTGTCGCCGTTCTCGGCGCCGTCGCATCGTTTACGCTGCATACGCCGGAAGCATTGAACCACAAGAAAAAGCAAGACGCATGATGTGATTGTTATTTTGCATACGATTCTTCCAGAAATGGAAAAATCGTGCGCTTTGTGCTAGAATATTTCGAGATACAAGTGTTACATTGTCAATGGGAGGAGTCATCATGAGGGGCATTCGCGGGGCGATTACGGTGGAACAGGATGAAAAGGCGGACATCTGGCAGGCGGCTGCCGAGATGGTCACGGCCATGCTGCAGGAAAATGACATTGCGCCCGAAGACATCGGTGCGGCCATTTTCAGCCAGACGGAAGACCTCGTGAGCGCGTTCCCCTCGGCCGGCGTGCGGAGCCGCGTGCCGGGCTTCGACCTCGTGCCGCTCTTCGACGCGCGCCAGCTCGCCATCGAAGGCAGCACTCCGATGTGCATCCGCGCGCTGCTGCTCGTCGATACTGACCGTGCACAGCGAGACATCCATCACATCTACCTCGGCCGCGCAAAGCAACTGCGGCCAGACCTTGTCAAGTGAAACAGAGTGGAGGAGTTTGAAATGACGATAGCAGAACGATTGAAAAAAGCAGATGAACTTCATCAGCGCGGGTATAACTGCGCACAGTCGGTGGTATGCTCGTTTGCAGACAAGACGGGAGTTTCTGCAGACATGCTTTTCGCCGCGAACGAGGGATATGGTGCTGGCGCTGGGACGATGGATGGCGTGTGCGGAGCGCTCATGGGCGCCGTCATGCTCGGCAGCCTCAAGAGCAGCACACGCAATCTCGAAGCACCAGATTCCAAACCCGCGACGATGCAGCTCTCGCGCAAGCTGATGAAAGCGTTCGAGGACTCGGCAGGCGCGCTCTATTGCAAAGACCTCAAAGGCGTCGAGACGGGAAAGGTCATCTGCTCGTGCCCCGATTGCATCCGCAAAGCCTGCGGGCTGGCTGCAGATATCGTCTATGGAGATAAAGATTGAGTTCATGCAACAAAATTTCTGGCTGATGCGTGCATCGGCCTTTTTTCTTCTATACTTTTTGGCAAATCTCATGTAGAATAAGAAGAGTAAAATCAAAATCGTTGGATAAGGAGCGATTTCATTGGCAAACATTGATACGAAATGCGTCAACGCCATTCGTGTGCTGGCGGCGGATGCCATCCAGAAGGCAAATTCCGGCCATCCGGGCCTGCCGCTCGGCTCGGCGCCGATGGCGTATGAACTCTGGGCGAACCACATGAACCACAACCCGAAGGACCCGAAGTGGGCGAACCGCGACCGCTTCATCCTCTCGGGCGGTCATGGCTCGACGCTTCTCTATTCGCTGCTCCATTTCTATGGCTACGGCCTGACGATGGACGATATGAAGCAGTTCCGCCAGCTCGATTCTCTGACGCCGGGTCATCCGGAGTACGGCCACACGGTCGGCGTTGAGGCGACGACGGGCCCGCTCGGTGCCGGCATGGGCATGGCTGTCGGCATGGCGATGGCCGAGGCGCATCTCGCAGCGACGTTCAACAAGCCGGGTTATGACATCGTTGACCACTACACGTTTGCGCTTGGCGGCGACGGCTGCATGATGGAGGGCATCTCGTCCGAGGCGTTCTCGCTTGCGGGCACGCTCGGCCTTTCGAAGCTCATCATCCTCTATGACAGCAACCGCATCTCCATCGAGGGCAGCACGGACATCGCATTCCGCGAGAACGTGCAGAAGCGCATGGAGGCCTTCGGCTTCCAGACCATCACGGTCGAAGATGGCAACGACCTCGCGGCGATTGGCAAGGCCATCGAGGAGGCAAAGGCAGACAAGGAGCATCCGTCTTTCATCACGGTCAAGACGGAAATCGGCTATGGCTGCCCGGCAAAGCAGGGCAAGGCCAGCGCGCATGGCGAGCCGCTCGGCGTCGAGAACGTCAAGGCGCTCAAGGAAAATCTCGGCTGGCCGGAGCCCGACAAGAGCTTCAATATCCCGGACGATGTCTACGCGCATTATGCCGAGCTCGCGAAGAAGGGCGCAGAGGCGGAAGAGGCTTGGAACAAGCTCTTCTCTGACTATGCGGCGAAGTTCCCGGAAGCAAAGGCTCTTTGGGACAAGTTCCATGCACCGGTCGATGCGAAAGCGCTGCTCAGCGACGAAGAGTTCTGGGCTTATGAGGACAAGCCGCAGGCGACGCGCGGCCTCTCGGGCATCATGATCAACCGCCTGAAGGACAAGCTGCCGCAGCTCTTTGGCGGCAGTGCCGACCTCGCGCCGTCGAACAAGACGAACATGAAGGACGAGGGCGATTTCAGCAAGGAGAATTACAAGGGCCGCAATCTGCACTTCGGCGTTCGCGAATTCGCGATGACGGCGATTGCGAACGGCATCACGCTTCACGGCGGTCTGCGTGCTTACATCGCGACGTTCTTCGTCTTCTCGGATTACACGAAGCCGATGGCACGCCTCGCAGCGCTCATGGGCCTGCCGGTCACGTACGTCTTCACGCATGACAGCATCGGTGTCGGCGAAGACGGCCCGACGCATGAGCCGATTGAGCAGCTCGCGATGTGGCGCGCCCTGCCGAACGTCAACACGTTCCGTCCGGCGGATGCGACGGAGACGGCGGCCGGCTGGTATCTCGCCATCACGAGCACGAAGACGCCGACGGCGCTCGTGCTGACGCGCCAGAACCTGCCGCAGCTGCCGGGCTCGTCGAAAGACGCGCTCAAGGGCGCCTATGTCGTGTCCGAGGCGAAAGACCCCGCGGACATGAAGGGCATCCTGATCGGCACGGGCTCCGAAGTCAGCCTCGCCATCGAGGCGCAGAAAGTGCTCGCCGCGCAGGGCATCGACGTCCGCGTCGTCTCCATGCCGTGCCAGGAACTCTTCGATGCACAGAGCGCCGAGTATAAGGAGAGCATCCTGCCGCATGACGTGCGTGCGCGCGTGGCCGTCGAAGCTGCTGCCGACTTCGGCTGGGGCAAGTACGTCGGCCTCGATGGTGCGACGGTCACGATGAAAGGCTTCGGCGCATCGGCACCGGCTGCACAGCTCTTCGAGAAGTTCGGCTTCACGAAGGAGAACGTCGTCAAGACGATGCTCGGCGTGATTGCAAAGGCAAACGACTGACAGAGGACGCCAACAAAAGCATATTCCGCAATTCTGTCGTGTTTGGAGAACGGAACGATTCCGTTCTCCTTTTCTTTTTCGCAATTTTTGTCCGCGAGGAAGAGATTGATACGCGAGGGAGCGTGTATTTAAGAAATCGCATGAAATTCCGTGTTGACATTGTTTTTTGCAAATGCTATTATGTGGAAGTGCCTGAGATGAGACACGACTTCAAGAGCTTCGAGGTGAACAATATGCCACTTGAAACGCTGAAGAGTGCGGATCGGGTCACCGGCCTCAAGCAGGTCGGGAAGGCGGTCAAGAATCATCGCGCGGTGCGCGTCTTCCTCGCGGACGATGCCGACGCGCATGTGACGGAGCCCATCCGGGAGCTCTGCAAGGCAGAGGACATTCCCATCGAGGCGGCTCCGACGATGAAGGAGCTTGGCAAAGCCTGCGGCATCGATGTCGGCGCTGCAGCCGCAGCACTCATCGGATCCCATCGTTAGAAACCTTGCGGCTTGCCGCGAGATTTCATAAATAATAAATTCTAAAATGAAGGAAGGAGGTGCATGTATGCCTACTATCAACCAGTTAGTCCGTAAAAGCAGAAAGAGCATGCAGGAGAAATCCACAGCACCAGCACTGAAAAATTGCCCGCAGAAGCGCGGCGTTTGCACGCGTGTCTACACGACAACGCCGAAAAAGCCGAACTCGGCTCTGCGTAAGGTCGCTCGTGTTCGTCTGACGAACAGCATCGAAGTGACTGCATACATTCCTGGCATTGGTCATAATCTCCAGGAGCATAGTGTTGTTCTCATCCGCGGCGGTCGTGTCAAGGACCTCCCAGGTGTCCGCTACCACATCATCCGTGGTTCGCTCGATACTGCCGGTGTTCAGGATCGCGGCCAGTCCCGTTCCAAATACGGCGCTAAGAAAGCGAAAGCAAAGAAGAAATAACACAAGCTCGCGTGAGACTATGAAAAGGAGGTAACACAATGCCAAGAAAAGGTTCCGTCCCGAAGCGTGACGTACTGCCGGATCCGGTGTACCACAACAAGACGGTGACGAAATTCATCAATAAAGTGATGCTCTCCGGCAAGAAGAGCGTTGCTGAGCGCGTCGTCTATGATGCGTTCGAGACGATCCGTGCCAAGACGGGCAAGGATCCGCTGGAAGTCTTCGAGACGGCTCTCAAGAATGTCATGCCGGTTCTCGAGGTTCGTGCCCGCCGCGTCGGTGGTGCGAACTACCAGGTTCCGGTCGAGGTTCGTCCGGACCGCCGCATGACGCTCGGCATCCGCTGGATCGTCAACTACGCACGTCTGCGCGGCGAGAAGACCATGGAAGAGCGCCTTTCGGGCGAGCTCATGGACGCTGCCAACAGCACGGGCGCAGCTTTCAAGAAGAAGGAAGATACGCATAAGATGGCAGAGGCCAACAAGGCGTTTGCACATTATCGCTGGTAATCCTTTTTCTGCTATATAAGGAGAGATATCAGAAGTGCCAAGAGAGTATTCCCTTGAAAAGACTCGCAATATCGGCATCATGGCACATATCGATGCTGGTAAGACGACGACCACCGAGCGTATCCTCTTCTACACGGGTGTCAACCACAAGATCGGCGAAGTCCATGATGGCGCTGCCACGATGGACTGGATGGTTCAGGAGCAGGAGCGCGGCATCACGATCACGTCGGCCGCAACGACCTGCCATTGGAAAGACCATCGTATCAACATCATCGATACGCCGGGCCATGTGGATTTCACGGTGGAAGTTGAGCGTTCCCTGCGCGTCCTCGATGGTGCTGTCGCGGTCCTGACCGCGCGTGGCGGTGTCGAGCCTCAGACCGAAACGGTCTGGCGCCAGGCTGAAAAATACAACGTTCCGCGTATGGCGTATGTCAACAAGATGGACATCACCGGCGCAGATTTCTACAATGTCATCAAGATGATGAAGGAGCGTCTGCAGGCCAACGCCGTTGCGATCCAGCTCCCGATTGGTGCCGAAGACGACTTCAAAGGCATCATCGACCTCATCAAGATGGAAGCCATCGTCTATGAAGACGACCTCGGCAAAGTCGAGGATGAGGTTGCCATCCCGGATGACATGAAAGACCTCGCGGAAGAGTACCGCGAGAAGCTGCTCGAGGCTTGCTCCGAGCAGGACGATGACTTCATGGAGAAGTACCTCGGCGGTGAAGACATCACCGAAGAGGACATCAAGAAGGTCATCCGCAAAGCGACGGTCGCCTGCAACATGGTGCCGGTCACCTGCGGTACGTCCTATCGCAACAAGGGCGTCCAGCCGCTCCTCGATGCCATCGTCGACTTCATGCCGGCCCCGACGGACATTCCGCCGATCAAGGGCACGGATCCTGAGACGGGCGAGGAAGACCACCGTCCGTCGAGCGACGACGAGCCGTTCGCAGCGCTCGCGTTCAAGATCATGACGGATCCGTTCGTCGGCAAGCTCGCGTTCTTCCGCGTCTACTCCGGCACGCTCGATGCTGGTTCCTACGTCTACAATTCGACGAAGGGCAAGAAAGAGCGCATCGGCCGTATCCTGCAGATGCATGCAAACCACCGCAAAGAGATAGAGAAGGTCTACAGCGGCGATATCGCTGCTGCTGTCGGCCTCAAGGATACGACGACGGGCGACACGCTCTGCGACGAAGAGCATCCGATCATCCTCGAGTCCATGGAGTTCCCGGATCCGGTCATTTCCGTTGCTGTTGAACCGGCAACGAAGAACGACCAGCAGAAGATGGGCGTTGCTCTCCAGAAGCTCGCAGAAGAAGATCCGACGTTCCGCGTCCGCACGGACGAGGAAACGGGCCAGACGATCATCTCCGGCATGGGCGAGCTCCATCTGCAGATCATCATCGACCGCATGCTCCGCGAGTTCCACGTCGACTGCAAGGTCGGCGAGCCGCAGGTCGCTTATCGCGAGACGATCCGCAAAGTCGTCGAGAAGGCGGAAGGCAAGTTCGTCCGCCAGTCCGGCGGTCATGGCCAGTACGGCCACTGCGTGCTCAAGCTCGAGCCGCAGGAGGCTGGCGCAGGCTTCACATTCGAGAATGCTGTCGTCGGCGGTGCGATTCCGAAAGAATTCATCAAGCCGATCGAAGATGGTATCCGTCAGGCCATGGAGTCCGGCGTTGTCGCTGGCTATCCGATGGTCGACATCAAGGCTACGGTCTACGATGGTTCCTTCCACGAAGTCGACTCCTCGGAGGCAGCCTTCAAAGTGGCAGGTTCCATGGCATTCAAGAACGGCGCAGAAAAGGCAAATCCGGTTCTTCTCGAGCCGTATGTCAAAGTCGAAGTCACGGTTCCGGAGGAGTACATGGGCGACGTCATCGGCGACCTGAACTCCCGCCGCGGCCGCATCGAGGGCATGGAAGCACGCAATGGCGCACAGGTCATCAACGGCTTTGTCCCGCTCTCCGAGATGTTCGGCTACTCGACGGATCTGCGTTCCAAGACTCAGGGCCGAGGGAACTACAGCATGGAAGTTGCTTACTATGATGAAGTTCCTAAGAATATTGCCGATCAGATTGTTGCCAAGAACAAAGGCGAATAAGGGAGGAAACAACCACAATGGCAAAAGAAAAGTTTGAGAGAACGAAACCGCATGTCAACATCGGTACGATTGGTCACGTCGATCACGGCAAGACGACGCTGACGGCTGCAATCACGAAAGTTCTTTCCCAGACGGAAGGTTGCAAGGCTGCTTTCGAAGACTATGCCGACATCGACAAGGCTCCGGAAGAGCGCGAGCGCGGCATCACGATCAACACGGCTCATGTCGAGTATGAGACGAAGAAGCGTCATTACGCTCACGTTGACTGCCCGGGCCATGCTGACTATGTCAAGAACATGATCACCGGCGCTGCTCAGATGGACGGCGCAATCCTCGTCGTCTCCGCTGCTGACGGCCCGATGCCGCAGACGCGCGAGCACATCCTGCTTGCCCGCCAGGTCGGCGTGCCGGCTATCGTCGTCTTCCTCAACAAGGTTGACCAGGTTGACGATCCCGAGCTCCTCGAGCTCGTCGAGATGGAAGTCCGCGAGCTCCTCTCGAGCTATGACTTCCCGGGCGATGACATCCCTGTCATCACGGGTTCCGCTCTCAAAGCCCTCGAAGGCGACGAAGAGCAGCAGAAGAAGATCCTCGAGCTCATGGACGCTGTCGATGAGTACATCCCGACGCCGACGCGCGACACGGACAAGCCGTTCCTGATGCCGGTCGAGGATGTCTTCACGATCACGGGCCGCGGCACGGTCGCTACGGGCCGTGTCGAGCGTGGCGAGCTTAAGATGAACGATACGGTTGAGATCGTCGGCCTCCAGGACGAGCCGAAGCAGACGGTTGTCACGGGCATCGAGATGTTCCGCAAGATGCTCGATACGGCTGTCGCTGGTGACAACATCGGCGCACTGCTCCGCGGCATCGATCGCAAGGAGATCGAGCGTGGCCAGGTCCTCGCAAAGCCGGGCACGATTCATCCGCACACGACGTTCAAGGCTCAGGTCTACGTCCTCACGAAGGAAGAGGGCGGCCGTCATACGCCGTTCTTCTCCAACTATCGCCCGCAGTTCTACTTCCGCACGACGGACGTCACGGGTGTCATCAAGCTGCCGGAAGGCACGGAGATGGTCATGCCTGGCGATAACGTCGAGATGGACGTCGAGCTCATCACTCCGATCGCAATCGAGAAGGGCCTCCGCTTCGCTATCCGCGAGGGCGGCCATACGGTTGGCGCAGGTCGTGTCACGGAGATCGAAGGCTAATCCATTCGAATAAAAATATCCTTTCAGTAAGAGCGGCGCTCGCGTCGCTCTTATTTCAAGGGTATTTTTAGATAGATACCCCCCATGCGATGACGCGGCAGATGGCTCGGCCGGGACCGAGGGAACTGCTGCGGAGAAATGTTTGGGCCAAGAGTCTGGACGATAAGGAGGAAATTTCATTGTCTAAGAATCAGAAAATCAGAATCCGTTTGAAGGCTTATGATCACAAAGCCCTCGACCAGAGTGCCGTGAAAATCGTGGACACGGCAAAGAAGACGGGCGCTATGGTGTCCGGTCCGATTCCTCTCCCGACGGAAAAGAACATCTATACGATCCTGCGTTCCCCGCATGTCAACAAAGACAGCCGTGAGCAGTTCGAGATGCGCACGCACAAGCGCCTCATCGACATCCTCCAGCCGACGAACAAGACGGTGGATGCGCTCATGAGACTCGACCTGCCGGCAGGCGTGGACATCGAGATCAAGCTCTGATCCTGAGGAGGTGGAACACATGTCGAAAGCTATTTTAGGTAGAAAACTTGGTATGACCCAGATCTTCACGGAAGAGGGCAAAGTCGTCCCCGTCACGGTCGTCGAGTCCGGCAACAATGTCGTGCTCATGAACAAGACGGTCGAGAGCGATGGCTACAACGCCGTCCAGCTCGGCTTCGGCGAAGTGAAGGAAAAGAATGTCAATAAGCCGCTCAAGGGCCATTTCGCAAAAGCTGGCGTCCAGCCTGTAAAGTTCATCCGCGAAATGCGTCTTGCGGATCCTTCGGAATACAAAGTCGGTGACAGCATCGGCGTTGATATATTTGCTGCTGGAGAGCTTGTTGATGTCGTCGGTACTTCCAAGGGCAAAGGTTTTGCTGGTGGTATCAAGCGCCACAACTTCGCTTGCGGCCCGATGGGCCATGGCTCCAAATCGCATCGCGAGCCGGGCTCCACGGGTGCCATGATTTCCGGTCCTGGCGGACGTGTCCTCAAGGGCAAGAAGCTGCCGGGCCGCATGGGTGGCGAGCGCGTTACGGTTCAGCGCCTCACGGTCGTCCGTGTCGATGCAGACCGCAACCTCATCCTCATCAAGGGCGCCATCCCGGGCCCGAAGAAGAGCTTCGTCGTGATCAAAGACACCGTCAAACCGGTGAAGCCGGCGAAGAAAAACTAATCTGGAAGGAGGAACATCAACATTATGGCTACAGTAGCAGTTTTTGATATCGCGAACAACAAAGTTGGCGATCTCGATCTCAACGAGAACATCTTCGGCGTGGAGATGAACGCTGGCCTCCTGCATCAGGCAGTCCTCATGCAGCTCGCCTCTGAGCGCCTCGGCACGCATGCAACGAAGACGCGCTCTTTCGTCCGTGGCGGCGGCCGCAAGCCCTGGAAGCAGAAGGGCACGGGCCGTGCTCGTTCCGGTTCGACGCGCAGCCCGCTGTGGGTCGGCGGCGGCACGGTCTTCGGACCGCATCCGCGCAAGTACGCTTTCTCGATGCCGCGCAAGCAGCGCCGCCTCGCGATCAAGTGCGCACTTTCTGACAAAGTGAAGAGCGGCGACTTCATCGTCCTCGAGAGCCTCAACTTCGACGCTCCGAAGACGAAGCAGGTCACGAAGCTCCTCGGCGATTTCGGCGTAGACAAGAAGACGCTCTTCATCACGGCTGATGAAGCAGAGAACGTCGAGAAGTCCGCGCGCAACATTCAGGGTGTGAAAGCCATCAACACGAATGGACTCAACGTGTTCGACATTCTCAACTCGGACAAGCTGTTCATCACGAAGGATGCCATCACCCGTATCGAGGAGGTATTCGCATAATGGAAGCACGTGATATCCTGATCCGTCCGCTCATCACCGAGCGCACGACGCAGCTCATGGCCGAAGGCAAATACGTCTTCGTCGTCGCAAAGGCTGCGAACAAGATCGAAATCGCCAAGGCCGTCGCTGAGGCTTTCAACGTGAAAGTCGACAAAGTCAACACGGTCAATGTCCTTGGCAAGACGAAACGCATGGGCCGCACTTCTGGCAAGCGCCCGGACTATAAGAAAGCCATCGTGAAGCTCGCTGCTGGCGAAAGCATCGAGTTCTTCCAGGCTTAATCTAAGAGAAGGAGGTAAAACAAGTGGCAGTAAAGAGTTTCAAGCCATATTCTGCAGGACGCCGTTTCATGACGGTCGCGTCCTTTGACGAAATCACGGCTGACAAGCCGGAAAAATCCCTGACGGAGCGCCTCATGAAGAAGGGCGGCCGCAACCAGCAGGGTCGTCTGACGGTCCGCCATCAGGGCGGCGGTCACAAGCGCCTTTATCGCGTGATCGACTTCAAGCGCAACAAGGACGGCATCCCGGCCCGCGTCGCAACGGTTGAATATGATCCGAACCGCAGCGCTCGCATCGCACTCCTCAACTATGTGGACGGCGAGAAGCGCTACATCCTCGCACCGAACGGCCTCAAGGTCGGCGACATGGTCGAGTCCGGCGAGCAGGCTGACATCAAGGTCGGCAATGCGCTCCCGCTCAAGAACATCCCGGTCGGCACGATGGTGCACAATGTCGAGCTCAAGATCGGCAAGGGTGCACAGCTCGTCCGCAGCGCTGGTTCTTCTGCACAGCTCATGGCAAAAGAAGGCAACTACGCACTTCTCCGTCTCCCGTCCGGCGAGCTCCGCCGCGTGCACGTCAATTGCCGTGCGACGATCGGCGAGGTCGGCAACCTCGAGCATGAGAACATCACGCTCGGCAAGGCAGGCAGGAGCCGCTGGCTCGGCGTCCGCCCGGAGAACCGCGGCGTCGCTATGAACCCGAACGACCATCCGCATGGCGGCGGCGAGGGCCGCTCTCCTGTCGGCCGCAAGCACCCGGTCACGAAGTGGGGCAAATGCGCTATGGGCGCAAAGACGCGCCGCAAGAAGGCATCCGACAAGTTCATCGTCAGAGGCCGCACGAAATAATTTTTATGAGAGTCATCGACAGGCAGCATGAACGGAAAACTATCGCTGCCTGACGGAAGGAGGAACAACACTTGTCAAGATCGATCAAGAAGGGCCCTTTCGTTGAAGAGAGCCTCATGAAAAAGATCACGGCACTCAACGAAGCGAACGACAAGAAAGTCGTCAAGACCTGGTCCCGCAGCTCCACGATTTTCCCGGACTTCGTCGGCCACACGATCGCCGTCCACGACGGCCGCAAGCATGTCCCCGTCTACATCACGGAAGACATGGTCGGCCACAAGCTCGGCGAGTTTGCCCCGACGCGCACGTTCAAGGGCCACGGCGGCGAAGAGCGCAAGACGGCGCTCAAGTAATTTTGCGAAAGGAGAATCTTTGTGGAAACAAAAGCAGTCGCTAAATACATTCGCATTGCTCCGCGCAAAGTTCGCATTGTCCTGGATCTCATCCGCGGCAAGAACGTGGCAGAAGCATTTGCAATCCTGAAGTTCACGCCGAAAGCCGGCGCGGACGTCGTTGAAAAAGTCCTGCGTTCCGCTGTTGCGAACGCTGAAAATAACTTCGATATGGACGTTGACAAGCTCTTCGTCAAGACGGCATTCGCCGATCAGGGCCCGACGCTCAAGCGCATCCATCCGCGTTCCCGTGGACAGGCGTTCAAGATCTTGAAGCGCACGTCCCATGTCACCATCGTCGTCGACGAGAAGAACTGAGAAGGAGGGAAACGGTTTGGGTCAGAAAGTTAATCCGCATGGAATCCGCCTTGGCATCGTCAAGGACTGGGATGCCAAGTGGTTCGCAGACAAAGATTTCGCAGACAATCTGCATGAAGATATCAAGATCCGTGATTATCTGAAGAACAAGCTTCAGGCAGCCGGTGTTTCCAGAATTGAGACGGAGCGCAGCAAGAACCGTCTCAAGCTGACGATCCATACGGCAAAGCCGGGCATGGTCATCGGTCGCGGTGGCTCGGGCATCGAAGAGCTCCGCGAGGGCCTCAAAGGATACACGACGAAGCGTGTGGATATCAATATCCAGGAAATCAAGCAGCCGGACATGGATGCAACGCTCGTTGCAGAGAACATCGCCGGCCAGCTCGAGCGCCGCATCGCTTTCCGCCGCGCCATGAAGCAGGCCGTCGGCCGCACGATGCGCCTCGGTGCCAAGGGCATCAAGGTCGCGCTTGCAGGCCGTCTCGGCGGCGCCGAGATCGCCCGCAAGGAAGCTTACCGCGAGGGCAGCATTCCTCTGCACACGCTGCGTGCTGACATCGACTACGGCACGGCCGAGGCTCATACGACGTATGGCCGCATCGGCGTCAAAGTCTGGATCTTCAAGGGCGAAGTCCTTCCGGAAAAGAAGCAGCGCAAGGCTGCAGCTGAAGGGAGCGAAGCTTAAATGTTACTTCCAAAGAGAGTCAAATACCGCAAGCAGTTCCGCGGCCGCATGAAGGGCAAGGCACATCGCGGCAACACCGTGAGCCATGGCCAGTACGGCCTCGTCGCTCTCGAGCCTGCTTGGATCACGAACCGCCAGATCGAGGCAGCTCGTATCGCCATGACGCGTTACATCAAGCGTGGCGGCCAGGTCTGGATCAAGATTTTCCCGGACAAGCCGGTTACGGCAAAGCCGGCCGAGACCCGCATGGGTTCTGGCAAGGGCTCGCCGGAATACTGGGTCTGCGTCGTGAAGCCGGGCCGCGTCCTCTTCGAGATGGACGGCGTCACGAAGGAGATCGCACAGGAAGCTATGCGCCTCGCCGGCCACAAGCTCCCGATCAAGACGAAGTTTGTAGAGAAGAATGCAGAGGGCGGTGAAGCAAATGAAGGCTAAGGAGATTCGCGAACTCAGCGCTGAGGAACTCAACCAGAAACTTGCTTCGCTCAAAGAGGAACTGTTCAACCTCCGCTTCCAGCATGCCACGGGCCAGCTGGAGAACCCGACGCGTATCAAGGACGTGAAGAAGTCGATCGCCCGCATCAAGACGATCCAGCGCGAAGCTGAAATCAAGGCGTAAGCGCAGAAGATTGATATGCAGAAGGAAGGAGGCTCTCGAATGAGCGAAAGAAACGTACGCAAGACGAAGGTTGGCAAGGTTGTCAGCGACAAGATGGACAAGACGGTGGTTGTGGCTGTCGAGGAACTCGAGCAGCACAAGCTCTACAAGAAGGCCGTCAAGACCACGGTGAAATTCAAGGCTCACGACGAGAACAACGACGCGCATGTCGGCGACAAGGTTTCCATCATGGAGACGCGTCCGCTGTCGAAAGACAAGCGCTGGAGAGTTGTCGAAGTCATCGAGCGTGCGAAATAAATAAAAACTTGCAAAGGAGGGTATAACAATTGATCCAGCAGCAAACGATCCTGCAGGTCGGTGACAACACCGGCGCGAAGGAAATCATGTGCGTCCGCGTGCTCGGCGGCTCCTACCGCAAGTATGCGAACATCGGCGACATCATCGTCGCAGCCGTCAAGTCCGCACAGCCGGGCGGCACGGTCAAGAAGGGCGACGTCGTCAAGGCCGTCGTCGTTCGCAGCGTCAAGGGCCTGCGCCGTGCAGACGGTTCCTACATCCGTTTCGACGAGAACGCAGCCGTCCTGATCAAGGACGACAAGACCCCGCGTGGAACCCGTATTTTTGGACCGGTGGCGAGAGAGCTCCGCGATAAGGACTTCATGAAGATCGTCTCCCTGGCTCCTGAAGTTCTCTGATTTAGGAGGTGCTATTTTGTCACTCGCAAAACTGAACGTGAAGAAAGGCGACACGGTCGTCGTCCTCTCCGGCAAGGATAAAGGCAAGCAGGGCAAGGTCATCGAGGCCCTGCCGAAGAAAGGCAAAGTCGTCGTCGAAGGCATCAACAAGGTCAAGCGCCACACGAAGCCGAACGTCAAGGCTCCGCAGGGCGGCATCCTCGTGAAGGAAGCCCCGATGCACGCATGCAAGGTCATGCTCGTCTGCCCGGCCTGCTCCAAAGCGACCCGCGTCGCGCACAAGGAAGTCAATGGCAAGAACGTCCGCGTCTGCAAGAAGTGCGGCGAAGTCATCGACCAGACGAAATAATCGAAGGAAGGAGGAGAATCAGTGGATAGATTACAGGAAAAATACCAGAAGGAAGTTGTCCCCGCACTGACGGAGAAGTTCGGCTACAAGAACGTCATGCAGCTTCCGAAGATCGAGAAGATCATCATCAACATGGGCGTCGGCGAAGCCGTCGGCAACCCGAAGGCTCTTGACAGCGCCGTTTCCGACCTCACGATCATCTCCGGCCAGAAGCCGCTCCTGACGCGTGCGAAGAAGTCCCTCGCTGCCTGGAAGCTCCGTGAAGGCATGCCGATCGGCTGCAAGGTCACGCTGCGCGGCGTCCGCATGTACCAGTTCCTCGACAAGTTCATGAACGTCGCCCTCCCGCGCGTCCGTGACTTCCGTGGTGTTTCGGACAAGGCTTTCGACGGCCGCGGCAACTACGCTGTCGGCCTCAAAGAGCAGCTCATCTTCCCGGAAATCGAGTACGACAAGATCGACAAGATCCGTGGCATGAACATCGTCATCGTCACGACGGCACAGACCGATGAGGAAGCTCGCGAGCTCCTGAAGCTCATGGGCATGCCGTTCAAAGCATAAATCAGCAGATAGGAGGAACTACTTTTGGCTAAGAAGTCTATGGTTGAAAAGTGGAAGAAACCCGCAAAGTTCTCCACGCGTGAGTACAACCGCTGCAAGATCTGCGGCCGTCCGCATGGCTACATGCGCAAGTTCCAGATGTGCCGTATCTGCTTCCGCGAGCAGAGCTACAAGGGCGCCATCCCTGGCGTCACGAAGGCCAGCTGGTAATTGTTTTTTGATTGAAAGGAGGATATCGATTCATGGTAATGACTGATCCTATTGCAGATATGTTGACGCGTTTGCGCAATGCAAACTCTGTGTTCCACGAAAAGGTTGAAATCCCGGCTTCGAAGATCAAGAACGCGATCGCCGAAGTCCTCAAAGAAGAGGGTTTCATCAATGACTACACCTTCGCTGAGGACGGCAAGCAGGGCGTCCTCACGGTCTCGCTGAAATACGGCCCGAACCGCGAGAAGGTCATCTCCGGTATCAAGCGCATCTCGAAGCCCGGCCTTCGCCAGTATGCGAAACATGATGAGCTCCCGCGCGTGCTCGGCGGCCTCGGCATCGCCATCATTTCCACGTCGAAGGGCATCATGAGCGACAAGCAGGCTCGCAAAGCCGGTCTCGGCGGCGAAGTCATCGCTTACGTCTGGTAATCGGAACTGTAGTCAGGAGGTGTACAGATGTCAAGAATTGGTAATGCACCGATCGAGATCCCCGCAGGCGTCACGGTGACGCTCGGCGAGGAAAATCTCGTGACGGTCAAGGGCCCGAAAGGCGAGCTTTCGCGCCACATCCATCCGGAAATGAAAGTAACCGTCGAGGACAATGTCGTCAAAGTGGCACGTCCTTCCGACGATAAGACGCATAGGTCTCTCCACGGCCTTTCCCGTTCGCTCATCCACAACATGGTGGTCGGCGTGACGGAGGGCTTCTCCAAGAGCCTCGAGATCAACGGTGTCGGCTACCGTGCACAGAAGCAGGGCAAGAACCTCAACCTCTCGCTCGGCTTCTCCCATCCGGTCATTGTCGAGCCGCCGAAGGGCATCGAGTTCGACGTTCCGTCGGCTAACGCCATCACGGTCAAGGGCATCGACAAGGAACTCGTCGGCCAGATCGCTGCCGAGATCCGCGGCTTCCGTGAGCCTGAGCCGTACAAGGGCAAGGGCATCAAGTACGCTGGCGAGCATATCCGCCGCAAGGAAGGCAAAGCCGGCGCAAAGGGCAAAAAATAATCTCTAATTGAGGAAGGAGTGACCATAGTGCTTCTGAAAGCAGACAAGAACAAGGCTCGTCAGAAACGTCATCTGAGAGTCCGCAACCATATCGCAGGCACCGCTGAGCGCCCGCGCCTCAACGTCTATCGCAGCCTCGCAAACATCTATGCGCAGGTCATCGATGATGAGAAGGGCGTCACGCTCGTCTCTGCCAGCTCCCAGGACAAAGGTTTCGAGAACTACGGCGGCAACATCGAGGCAGCAAAGGCTGTCGGTGCCGAAATCGCAAAGCGTGCGCTCGAGAAGGGCATCACGGAAGTCGTTTTCGACCGCGGTGGTTACGTCTATCATGGCCGTGTCGCAGCGCTCGCCGAAGCAGCGCGCGAAGCTGGCCTGAAGTTCTAAAGACTTTGTCAAAGGAGGTAAATGAATGGCTAGAAACATGGACAACGAAAATCCTGAGTTCGAGGAAAAAGTTGTATACATCAATCGCGTTGCGAAAGTCGTCAAAGGCGGCCGTCGCTTCTCGTTCAGCGCCCTCGTTGTCGTTGGCAACAAGAAGGGCAAAGTCGGCGTCGGTCTCGGCAAAGCTGCCGAGGTCCCCGAAGCTATCCGCAAAGGCGTCGAAGATGCGAAGAAGAATCTCTGCGAGATCGCGCTCTTCGATGGCCGCACGATTCCGCACGAGATGATCGGCATCTTCGGTGCTGGCCGCGTCATGCTGAAGCCGGCAGCCAAAGGTACTGGCGTCATCGCTGGCGGCCCGGCACGTGCCGTGCTCGAGCTCGCCGGCATCCGTGACATCCTCACGAAGAGCCTCGGCTCCGCGAACCCGAACAACATGGTCCGCGCAACGATGGAGGGCCTCAAGAGCCTGAAGCGTGCTGAGGACGTCGCAGCGCTCCGCGGCAAGACGGTCGCAGAGATCTTAGGCTGATAGGAGGCAGGAACATGGCAAAAGTGAAAGTCACGCTCAAGAAGAGCCTGATCGGCCATCCGGAGACGCAGCGCAAGACGGTGCGTGCCCTTGGCCTCAGAAAGATCAACTCCGTGGTCGAGCTTCCGGACAATCCTGCGATCCGTGGCCAGCTCCACAAAGTGGAGCACCTCATCCAGGTGGAAGAAATCGCAGACTGATAGGGCAGGAGGTGCACTAGATGAAATTACATGAACTTGCTCCCGCAGAGGGTTCCCGCAAGGTTCGCAATCGCGTTGGCCGCGGCCTCGGCTCCGGCAACGGCAAGACGGCCGGCCGCGGCATGAAGGGCCAGAACTCCCGCGCTGGCGGCGGCGTCCGCACGGGTTTTGAAGGCGGCCAGATGCCGATCTACCGTCGTCTTCCGAAGCGCGGCTTCAAGAACGTCTGGGCAAAGACGTACGCAGAAGTCAACGTCGAGACGCTGAACCGTTTTGAAGACGGCGAGACGGTCGATCCGGTGGCACTCGTCGAGCGCGGCATCCTGAAGAACGTTCAGGACGGCATCCGCGTGCTCGGCAATGGCGAGCTTACGAAGAAGCTCACGGTCCGTGCCAACGGCTTCACGAAGTCCGCTGAGCAGAAGATCACGGCTGCCGGCGGCAAAGTTGAGGTGATCTGAGGTGTTTTCAGCCCTTGCGAACATCTTCAAGATTCCGGAACTCCGGCAGAAGATCATCTTTACTCTGGTGATGTTCGCCATTTTCCGGATGGGAACGCATATCCCGGTTCCGGGGGTTGACCCGACGGCGCTCGAAGCGCTGTTCCAGAACGGCAACCTCTTTGGCCTCCTGGATCTGTTCTCCGGTGGTGCATTCAGCAAGTTTTCCATCTTTGCCATGAGCATCACGCCTTACATCAATGCTGCGATCATCATCCAGCTGCTGAACGTCGTCATCCCGACGCTCGAACAGTGGAGTAAGGAAGGCGAAGAAGGGCACAAGAAAACCACCCAGGTGACCCGTTACCTCACGGTCGTCCTTGCATTCTTCCAGGCCGTCGGCATGTCCATCGGCCTCAAGCAGGCGATCCTCAATCCCAATCCGGTCAACATCCTGATCATTGCGATCACGCTGACGGCCGGGACGATCTTCCTCATGTGGCTCGGCGAGCAGATTACGGCGCAAGGTGTGGGCAACGGTATCTCCCTCATCATTTTCGCCGGCATCGTCGCCGCGCTGCCGAAGAATATCGGAACCATCTACCACTATGTACAAGCCGGCACCATCAGCTACTTCTCGGTGTTCCTCTTCGGAGTCATCGCGATCGCGATGGTCATGTTCGTGGTGCATATCGAGACCGGCTTCCGCAGGATTCCCATTTCCTACGCAAAGCGCGTGGTCGGCCAGAGAGCCTTTGGCGGCCACAGCAGCCACATTCCGCTGAAAGTCAATCCAGCGGGTGTCATCCCAATCATCTTTGCGTCATCCGTGCTGATGTTTCCAGTAACCATTGCCCAGTTCATTGATGTACCCTGGGTAAAGACCGTTGCCAGTTACCTGGAGTGGGGGACGCCGTTGCAGACAACGCTTTATGTGTTGCTCATCGTCTTCTTTACCTACTTCTATACTGCGGTTACTGTAAAGATATCGGATATGGCAGAGAATCTGAAAAAATACGGCGGCTTCATCCCAGGCATCCGTCCGGGACAGCCGACAGCGGATTATCTGGATCATGTCATGACTCGTATCACGCTCGCAGGTTCCATCTTCCTCGCGTTCATCGCCGTGCTGCCGAACATGATTGCGGCAGCCACCCACATCCAGGGCGTCTATTTCGGCGGAACGGCCCTGCTCATCGTCGTCGGTGTCGCGCTGCAGACGATGAAGCAGATCGAGGCGATGGTGGTCATGCGGCACTATGAAGGGTTCATGAAATAAGGAGGTTTTTACATGCACATCCTGTTAATGGGCCCTCCGGGTGCCGGCAAGGGCACGCAGGCGGCCGAGCTCAAAGCGAAGTTCCAGATCCCCCACATCTCCACGGGCGACATGTTCCGTGCGGCGATCAAGGAGGGGACGGAGCTTGGCAAGAAAGCCAAGTCCTTCATGGATGACGGCAAGCTCGTGCCGGACGAGGTCACGATCGGCATCGTCCGCGAGCGCCTCGCGAAGGACGACTGCAAGAAGGGCTTCATCCTCGACGGCTTCCCGCGCACGGTCGACCAGGCCGATGCACTGGAAGGCATCCTGAAGGACCTTGGCCTTTCGCTCACGCGCGTCCTGAACATCAGCGTCCCAGCCAGCGACCTCATCGAGCGCGCGGTCGGACGCCGGATCTGCAAGAAGTGCGGCGCCACGTACCACGTCAAGTTCAATCCTCCGAAGAAAGAGGGCGTCTGCGACGCGTGCGGCGGCGAGCTCTTCCAGCGTGCCGATGATACGGAAGAGACGATGAAGAACCGCCTCTCCGTCTACGAGGCTTCGACGAAGCCCCTCATCGAGTACTACGAGAAGAAGGGCGTCTACACCGAAGTCGACGGCCGTCAGGCCATCGACAAGGTCACGGCAGATCTCATCGAGACGCTGAAAGGCTGAAAACCAGATGGAGAGAAGCCATCGGTCAGATAAAAGCGCCGCAGAGGCGCGAGACTTTGGAAGCTGCCGGACACCCGGCAGTTTTCCTTATGTGATTACAGTTGTTGGGCATGGCAGACAAAGAAGCCCAACTGCATTGCCAAATAAATGAAGTAAGGAGAGTCACCATGTCAAAACAAGATGTAATCGAAGTCGAGGGCAAAGTCCTGGAAGCACTGCCGAACGCGATGTTCCAGGTCGAGCTGGAAAACGGCCATGTGGTCCTCGCGCATGTGTCCGGCAAGATCCGCATGAACTTCATCCGCATTCTTCCGGGCGACAAGGTCACGATCGAGCTCACGCCGTACGACCTCACGCGCGGCCGGATCACGTACCGCTTCAAATAAGCCGGAGCTGTCAAGAACTTTTTTGAAAAAATTTCGGATTGCCCCTAGGCAAGCGTCGGAAAAAATGATAGAATAGCAAATTGACAGCGCAAGAATGAAAAGGAGGCATGGAACACATGAAAGTCAAACCGTCTGTCAAGCGTATCTGCGAGAAATGCAAGATCATCAAGCGCAAGGGCCGTGTCATGGTCATTTGCGAGAATCCGAAGCACAAGCAGAGACAAGGTTAATCATTAAAGAAGGAGGTGCTTACTTATGGCACGTATTGCCGGTGTAGATTTACCCCGTGACAAGAGAATTGAAATTGCTTTGACGTATATCTTCGGCATTGGTCTGAAGACGTCCCAGAACCTGCTCGCTGAGACGGGCATCAACCCTGATACCCGTACTCGCGACCTCACGGAGGACGAAGTGGTAAAACTTCGTGATGCCATCGATAAGAACGTTGTCGTCGAAGGTGACCTTCGTCGCGCACGCCAGATGGACATTAAGCGACTCGTTGATATCGGCTGCTACCGTGGCCGCCGTCACCGTCTCGGCCTTCCTGTCCGTGGTCAGAACACGAAGAACAATGCCCGCACGCGCAAAGGCCCGAAAAAGGCTGTTGCAGGCAAGAAGAAGGACTAAGTAAGGAGGGTTAACTGGTGGCAGTTAAGAAAGCAGTCCGCACGAAGAAAAAGGTTCGCAAGAACGTTGAATACGGCGTAGCGCACATCAGCTCTACGTTCAATAATACGATTGTCACTCTGACCGATAAGAGCGGCAACGCACTTTCCTGGGCAAGCGCTGGCGGCCTCGGCTTCCGTGGCTCGCGCAAGAGCACGCCTTTCGCTGCACAGATGGCAGCAGAGACGGCCGCAAAGGCAGCGATGGAGCATGGTCTGAAGCAGGTCGAAGTCTACGTCAAGGGCCCGGGCGCCGGCCGTGAGGCAGCGATCCGTTCCCTCCAGGCTACGGGCCTCGAGGTCAACATGATCAAAGACGTGACGCCGATCCCGCATAACGGCTGCCGTCCGCCGAAGCGTAGAAGAGTCTAATAGGAGGTGCGAAGTAACTTATGGCAATTGATAGAGTCCCAGCCCTGAAGCGCTGCCGTGCGCTCGGCATCGAGCCGGCAGTCATCGGCCGTTCCAAGGAGTCCAAGCGTCAGCCGAAGCGTACGAACCGCAAGGTTTCCGAGTATGGCACGCAGCTCAAGGAAAAGCAGAAAGCAAAATTCATCTACGGTGTGCTCGAGAAGCAGTTCCGTGGCTACTATGACAAGGCAAAGAAGATGCAGGGCGTCACGGGTGAAAACCTGCTTGGCCTCCTCGAGCGTCGTCTCGACAATGTCGTCTTCCGCCTCGGCCTCGCGAACACGCGCAAGCAGGCGCGCCAGATCGTCCGCCATGGCCACATCACGGTCAATGGCAAGCGCGTTGACATCCCGTCCGCGCTCGTTTCCGCCGGCGACGTCGTCGCTGTCGCCGAGAAGAGCCAGCAGAATGCGTTCTTCAAGGCTCTGCGCGAGACGAACAACTCGCTTTCCGCTCCGGCATGGCTGGACGCTGACCAGGAGCATCTTGCTGGTACGGTCACGCGTTTCCCGAACCGTGACGAGATCGATGTCCCTGTGAATGAGCAGGCTATCGTCGAGTTGTACTCCAAATAATCATGGCGTTTGTGCATAGATTTATTGAGGAGGTTCCTACCAGATGATAGACATCGAAAAACCGAAAATCGAGATAGCGGAAATCAGCGATGACAACCGCTACGGCAAGTTCATCTGTGAGCCGCTGGAACGTGGTTATGGCACGACCTTCGGCAACAGCCTCCGCCGTATGCTGCTTTCCTCGCTGGAAGGCGCCGCTGTGACCTCCATCCGCATCGAGGGAGTGCTCCATGAGTTCTCCACGATCCCGGGGGTGCGCGACGACGTCACGAACATCGTGCTGAACCTCAAGCAGCTCTGCCTCAAGATGGAGGGGAGCGAGCCGAAGGTCATCCGCATCGATGTCGAAGGCGAGAAGGAAGTCACGGCCGCAGACATCATCTGCGACGCTGACATCGAAGTCCTGAATCCGGACCTGCACATCGCGACGCTCAACGAAGACGGCAAGCTCAAGATCGAGATGACCGTCGAGCGCGGACGCGGCTATGTGCCGGCAGACAAGAACAAGAAGCCGGATGACACCATCGGCGTCATCCCCATCGACTCGATCTTCTCTCCGGTGCAGCGCGTCAACTACACGGTGCAGGATACCCGTGTCGGCAACGTCACGGACTATGACAAGCTCATCCTCGAAGTCTGGACGGATGGTTCCGTCCGCCCGGAGGAAGCTGTGTCGAAGGCAGCAGGCATTCTCGTCATGCACCTGAAACTTTTCCAGAACATGGATGGCCTTCCGGAAGAGGTAGAAGAAGAGGAATCGACGTTCCCGGAGGAAGAGGAGGATACGTCCTCGAAGGTCCTCGACATGACGATCGAAGACCTCGACCTCTCCGTCCGTTCCTTCAACTGCCTCAAGCGCGCCAACATCAACACCGTCGCTGACCTCACGGCCAAGACGGAGGAAGACATGATGAAGGTCCGCAACCTCGGCCGCAAGTCGTTGGAAGAGGTCAAGAAGAAACTCGAAGATCTCGGTTTATCTCTGATGGAAAACAATGAATAAGATGTAAGAGAGGGAAACAAATGAGCTACAGAAAATTAGGCCGGAACTCCGGCGCCCGCAAGGCACTTTTCAGCAGCATCCTCACTTCCTTCTTCAGATATGGACGCATTGAGACGACGGAAGCAAAAGCAAAAGAGCTCCGCAAATTCGCTGACAAGCTCATCACGCTCGCAAAGCGTGGCGACCTCAGCGCCCGCCGTCAGGCAATCGCATCCCTCGCTGATGAAGATGTCGTGAGAAAGCTCTTCGACGAAATCGCAGGCAAGTACAACGATCGCCAGGGTGGCTACACGCGCATCCTGAAGCTCGGCAACCGCCGCGGTGACGCAGCTCCGATGGTCATCATCGAGCTCGTGTAATCTCATAGAGATTTCAGCCGCCCGTTCTGTGCGAAAGCATGGAGCGGGCGGTTTTTTGATTCTTTCCAGCATCGTCAACGCGGAAATGCTTCTGAGTTTGCCTTTGCTCGTGGCCTGTCGTATAATATGAGATGTCTATACGAAAGGAAAGAATGCTTATGGCTCTCACAGAACTCGACCGCCTCTCGCATGTCTACCATGCGGGCGAGGAGAACGAGCACCGGGCGCTCGCAGATGTCTCGCTCTCCATCGAGGCGGGAGAATTTGTCGCCGTGCTCGGGTCGAATGGTTCGGGCAAGTCGACGCTTGCAAAGCACCTCGACGCGCTGCTGCTGCCGACGAGCGGCGTCTGCCGCATCGACGGCATGGACACGCAGAATGTCGATCAGGTCTGGCGTATCCGGCAGAAGGTCGGCATGGT
>OMZR01000028.1 GCA_900315575.1 uncultured Veillonellaceae bacterium | reverse complement strand
AGTTGTTTTGAAAAAAGAGGAACGCTACGAGAAGATTCGCGAAATCATCGACCGCCAGGTCATCGAAACGCAGGAAGACCTCACGAACGCGTTGCGCGAAGAAGGCATCGAGGTGACACAGGCGACGGTTTCCCGCGACATCAAGGAACTCATGCTGACAAAGGTGCCGATGGGGCAGGGGCGCTACCGCTACGCCGCGCCATCTGCGCACGCCGAAGGCGGCGGCTTCTTCCAGGCGAGCCGCATCGCGCGCCTGTTCCGCGACACCGTGCTCAGCATGGACTACAGCGAAAACCTCATCGTCGTCAAGACCATGCCCGGAGCGGCCAATGCCGTGGCATCGGCCATCGACTACACGAAATGGCCGCAGGTCATCGGCACGATTGCAGGCGACGACAACATCCTGATCATCGTCAAGCCGAAAGAAGCCGTCCCCGAAGTGCTGGCCCTGCTGGATGCGATGACAAAAGATGCAGAAAACAGCTAGGCGTTATTTTGCCTCCCTCTCAGAGGGAGGGGAACCGCGAAGCGGTGGTGGGAGTCCCCTGTACGGCAATACAACCAGCATGCCGCAAACTTCCGCGGGTGCGAAAGAAAGGTGACTATATGCTCAAATCTCTGACGGTCTGGAACTTCGCCTTGCTCGAACATGTCGAAATCACATTCGGTGCGGGACTCAACATCTTGACAGGCGAGACGGGCGCGGGCAAATCCATCCTGATTGACGCCCTCGGCGCCGTGCTCGGCCATCGCGTGACGGCGGACGCCATCCGCACGGGCTGCGACTGGCTGCGTGTCGAAGCCGTCTTCACGCTCGACGGGCAGAAGGCGCTCCAGACCTTTTTGCAGGAACAAGCCATCGACACGAGCGAAGGCACGCTAATCGTGACACGGCAGGTAGCGCGCGCCGGCCGCAACAACGTCCTCGTCAATGGCAGCCATGTGACGCTCGCCGTGCTCAAGCAGATCGGCGCATACCTCGTCGACATCCACGGGCAGAACCAGAACCTCGCCCTGCTCAAGGAAGCAAGCCAGTATGACCTGCTCGACCGCGAGAATCCCGCCATCACGCAGGCGCTCGCCGACTACCGCGCACAGTATGCGCTCTGGAACGATCGCAAGCAGGCGCTCGAGCAGCGGCAGATGGATGCGCGCGAGTATGCCCAGCGTCTCGACATGCTGCGATGGCAGGATCAGGAAATCGAGGACGCCAGGCTCGAAGTCGGAGAGGACGACCGTCTCGAGGAAGAGATCCGAAAGCTCTCCCATGCCGAAAAGATTTCGGACAGCGTCCGCGAAGCCTATCGCCTCATGGATAGTGATACGCGCGATGGCCTTGGCGTCCTTTCGGCGCTCTCTGCCATCCAGAAGGACCTCGAAGACATCAGCCGTTATGACACGGCGCTCGCCAATGCGCAAAGAATCGTCGAAGATGCGGCCGTCTCGCTGCAGGAAGCTGCTGCCGAGATTCGCGACTATGGCGAAGACATGGATTTCAGCCCGCAGAAGCTCGACGAGCTCCAAAGCCGCATGGATGTCATCTACAAGCTCCGCAAGAAATACGGCGCGACCGTCGAAGACGTCCTCGAACACCAAAAGAAGGTGCAGCAGGAACTCGCCGACATCGAGAACTACGACGAAGACATCACGAAGCTTCGGAAAGATATCGCCGAAGCGGAAGCTGAGCTCCGAACGAAGGCAGAACACCTCTCGGAACTTCGCACGCAGGGCGCGGCCGTGCTCACCGAAGAAATCGGCGCGCAGCTCGCGGCGCTCGGCATGCCGCATGCCGTCTTTGCCATCGAGGTCACGCCGGAGGAAACGTTCGGCCCGCGTGGTATCGACCGCGTGCTCATGAGCTTTTCGGCAAATCCCGGCGAAGCGCCGAAGCCGCTCGCGAAAGTCGCGTCCGGCGGCGAGCTCTCGCGCATTGCACTCGCCATCAAGGCCGTCTCGGCCTCGCGCGACCAGTCCGTGCCAAGCATGGTCTTTGACGAGATCGACACGGGCATCGGCGGCCGCACGGCGCAGATGGTCGCCGAACGCATCGCGCTTGTCGCGAAGTACAAGCAGGTGCTCTGCATCACACATCTGCCGCAGATTGCCTGCATGGCCGACGTCCACCTCTACATCGCGAAGCATGCGGCCGAAGGCCACACGCTGACAGAAGTCCACCGCCTGACGGATGCGCAGGAAATCAACGAAATCGCGCGCATGGCGTCCGGCTCGGACATCTCGGCCGCCTCGCTCGACAACGCAAGAGAAATGGTCGCCCATGCCCGCCAAAAGAAAAGTACCTTGGCGTAAAATGGCTCCCCCTCTGGGGGAGCTGGCACCCGTAAGGGTGACTGAGAGGGTAACGACGTTGATGATATCGTATTAAGGAGGAATCACCCATGTACGAAGACCTGATCGAAAAGAAGCTCAAGAGCGAAGATATCTTTGATGGCACCTTGCTGCATGTCAAGCGCGACACGGCCCTGCTGCCAAATGGCGAGCAGGCGACGCGCGAATGGATCCAGCACCCGGGCGCCTCGGCTGTCATCCCGTACCTGCCGGACGGCCAGATCATTCTCGTGCGCCAGTACCGCTATCCCGTGCAGCGCGTGACGCTCGAGATCCCCGCGGGCAAACTCGACGGCCCCGAGGAAGACCCGTACGTCTGCGCCGTGCGCGAGCTCTCCGAAGAGACGGGCTACACGGCCAAGACCATCGAAAAACTCACGACCATCGGCACGACCGTCGGCTTCTCGAACGAGTACATCCACGTCTACAAGGCTGAAGGCCTGACGCCCGGCGAGATGCACCCCGACGACGATGAATTCCTCAACGTCGTCAAAGTCCCGCTCGAAGAAGCCGTCCAGATGACGCGCGACGGCCGCATCTTCGACGCGAAATCCATCGTCGCCATTCTCATGCTGCAGGAGGACCTTCGTTCATGAGTGATTTTCTCATCGGCTTCGTTGCGGGGCTGCCGGGCCTCATCATTGCCATGGTCATTCACGAGTATGCCCATGCGCGCATGGCGGTCACGCTCGGCGACTTCACGCCGCGCCTCATGGGGCGGCTGACGCTTGACCCGCGCGCCCATATCGACCCCATCGGCCTCATCATGCTGTTCCTCGTGCGGTTCGGCTGGGCGAAACCGGTCATCATCAACCCGAACAACTTCAAGAAGCCACGCCGCGACGACATCCTCGTCTCCGTCGCGGGCCCGGCCGCGAATCTCATCATCGCCTTTGTGACGCTGTTTTTGCTTGTGCTGTTCACGAAGTACGCGGGGCGTCCATCGTCTGGCGCCATCTACGTGCTGCGCCTCATCATCATCTACAACATCAACTTCGCGATTTTCAACATGATCCCGATTCCGCCGCTCGACGGCTCGCACATCCTGCGCGAACTGCTGCCACGCGATCTCGCTTACCAGTTTGACCGGCTTGAGCGCTACAGTTTTCTGATTCTCATCGTCTTCCTCATGACGCCGATTCTCGATTGGGTGTTCGTGCCGCTGCAGCGCGTCGTCTGGGATCTCTTCACGGCGCTCTTATCCATCTTCTTCTGACGTTTTATGGAAAACTACCAGATTCACCTGCAATCCTTCGAAGGCCCGATGGACCTCCTGATGCACCTCATCGCGAAAAACAAGATTGACATCTATGACATCCCGATTGCCACGCTGACGGAGCAGTACCTTGCCTATCTTGACGAAATGAAGCGCTTTGACATCGAGATCGCGAGCTCGTTCCTCGTCATGGCGGCAACGCTTCTCTCCATCAAATCGCGCATGATGCTGCCGAAAACGGTCGTCACGGAGGACGAGGAAGAAGAAGACCCTCGAAAGGAACTCGTCGAGCGCATTCTCGCGTACCGCAAATACCAGCAGGCCAGCTTCGAACTCACGGCGCGTGCCGAGCAGGAAGGACGCTATTGCTCGCACCCGCCGATGAAACTTCCAGCGCACCGCGTACTGGCCGGGCCTTTGTCGCTCAAAAAGCTCCTCGAAGCCTATGGCATGGCCGTACGCGTCGGCGAAGAACTCGCCATCCCTGAAGCCCTCGTCACGCCCGACCCGATCCGCGTGCAAGATCGCATTGAGGAAATCGAGCACTTGCTGGGGCGCACGCAGAAGCCCCTGCGGTTTTCCGAAACATTCCGCATGGGCGACCTCGTCAGCCTCATTACTTCATTTCTCGCCGTCCTCGAACTCCTGCGCCTCGGCCGCGTCCACGCTTGGCAGACGACGGATGGACGAGAATTCATGATTCAATCGCGGAAGGGGGAAGCACCGCATGACGCCTGAACACAAGGAACAAAGCGAACAAAACCGGCAGGAAGGGAAGGGGAGCAGCCTCGCCCAGATTCTTGAAGCCGTCCTGTTCGCCGCCGGTGACCCCGTCCGCATGGACGAGCTGTTGCGTATTCTGGGGTGCACGCCAGAAGCCCTCGAAAGTGCCGCCGCTGAACTCCGCACCACGCTCGACGACCGCGGCAGCGCCCTGACGCTCCGCGAGGTCGCCGGTGGCTGGCAGCTCGTCACGCGGCCCGCCTATTACCACTACCTCGAAAAACTCACCCAGATTCTCGACCATAAGCTCACAACCCCGACGATGGAAACGCTCTCCATCATCGCCTACCGCCAGCCCATCACGAAGACCGAAATCGAAGAAATCCGCGGCGTCCGCATCGAAAAATCCCTTGCAAGACTTTTAGAATACGGTCTTATCGAAGAACGCGGCCGCAAAGCGACGATTGGACGGCCGATTCTTTATGCTACGACTGATACGTTTCTTGAGGCGTTCGGGCTTAGGAGCCTCGAAGATCTGCCGAATCTGCTGACAGATCAGGAAGCGGCAGAAGGATTGGCACCGGAGCAGTTGGCGCTGATTGAGGCGGGAGAATTGAAGGGAAACTGATTCGATGGTAACTGTGAAGACGTACCTTCGCAGTTACCATCGCGTGTATTGTTACGGCCTACCTTCGCCACTCCCACCACCGCTTCGCGGTACCCCTCCCTTTGAGATAATGTCATTAAGTTAAGCGATACACACAACACTACTTGAGAACCATGTTTGGTGGCTCTAAAATGGAATTGGGCAATCTTCCCATCATCCATAAAATGATAGAGCGCCAGACACAATTTTCCACATCCGCCTGGCGCTCTAAGGTGACGGAAGGTCTGCAAAAGCATTCCATCCATATATCAACCTTAGCACAGCCAGATACGGAAATCAACGATTTCCTGTTCCCGTTTGGAATGCAAACGCACGACCTTCCGCCTTTGAGAAAGCATGTGGCGGAAATGAAACGTCCCGTTTTTGCAATCCTGAAAAACGTCATGCAGAACTTCCTCGGATCGGGTGCATTTCGCACGCTTCTCACAGAAGCCACGCGTTATTTCACGCGCAAGCGGAAGTTCTCGCCCATGAAGCTGGTCGGCTTCCTGCTACGGATGCAGGGAGACTCCCTGCAAGCCGAGCTCCTGAAAGAGGAAGAGTTCCTTGGCGGCCGCGTGACGGCTTCCGCGTTCGTCCAAGCTGTGGCGAAATTCCCGCCGGAAGCCTTGCACGAAATCCTGCGGAGGTTCAACCAGGCCATGCCGGAACCGGATACTTTCGAAGGCTACCGACTGTTCGCCATCGATGGCAGCGATTTCCCCGTTCCGTTTCATCCTGCATCAAAGAACAAGGTGCGTTGTGGAACGAAGCTGGAATGCTGCCTCCTCCACGCCAACGTCCTTTATGACCTGAAAAGCGGGAGGTTCGAGGATTGCGTCTTCCAGCCGAGGAGCGAAGCGAACGAGCGCAGGGCGGCCCTCGCCATGATTCATCGTATGATGACAAAATCACCGTACATCGTCATCATGGACAGGGGCTATCCGGCGTTCAATCTGATCGAGGCTTGCAACCGCGCGGAAAACTGCCATTACGTCATCCGGAACAACGAGAACATCAAGGAGATCAAGGAACTGCCGGACGAAACTTGCGATGCGAACATGGATTTTCTCATCCGCACGAAAGGCCGCACGGGAATCAATCCGAAATCCGGCATTTACGTCCACAACATCAAACGATACCGGCATGACCATGCCAACGGCAAGGAAATCAAATGCTGGGATTTCGAGGATATCTGCCATGTGAAATGCCGTGTCGTGAAGTTCTTCATCCATACGGGAAAAGACCAGAAGGGGCATTGGGAAATCCTCATCACGAATCTTGACCGTGAGAAGTTCCCCATCGACAAGCTAAAGAGGCTCTACCGGCTCCGCTGGGATGTCGAAACTTCCTTCCGTCATCTCAAATATCCTCTGGATGGCTTGCGCTTCCACAGCAGGAAGGATGACGTTGTCGAAGCGGAGATTCTTGCGCGGATGATCAAATACAATGCGATCAGCCAGCTGCTTGAAAATGTCCCAGCAAGGAAAGATGATGCGAGGAAATATTCTTACGCCATCAATTTCAAAATGGCAATCTCCTGTGTCTGCGAGTTCCTTCACAGCTCACGGCTGTCGCAAAAGCGACTTGTGGAAAAAATTTTCGAGTATAAAGTGCCTATCCGACCGGGGCGAAATGCGCCTCGGCATATAAAAGCAAAGATGCCGGTTGGGCTTTTGTATCATATGCCTTGATGTATTTCACTTTTCGGTCACTAACTTAATGACATTACCCTTTGAGAGGGAGGCTGTCTCCAAAGGAAACGTCATCTCACGCGAAGAAACAAATCACTTCGGGAAGGTGGGGACTTTCATAAGGGCTCTTTTAGCTGTAAGGAAACGGAAAATTTCGAGATACCGCAATGTGAACCGAAAGCCGCAAAGTCCGTCAAACCCGGCAGGCCGTGTCAGCGTTGAGCCCGTTGGAAGCCCCCGCCTGACCCCGAGCACGCTATCTACTTCGCGTGCCTTGATGTGCGTGTCCCACCTCCTTCCGTTTAGCCTTTGTTTACACCTCTTCCATCTTCTTTTGAGCTTCCTCTGTTACTCTATAACCATACCAATCAACCACAGACTACACAGGAGGAACTCCTATGGAAGACCCGAACCCTGAAACGCAGGCAAACAACACGAAATCCAGCCGCGTTCTCGCGCATTTCCATGCTTCCCACTTCATCCGTAGCGCCACGGCGACCGTCCTCATGGTCGTCGGTGTCTTCGCTCCGTTCACGCTCGTCCACGGCTTTGCACAGCCACATCCCGACCGCATCAGCCGCGCCACGATTGCCGAGGTCGCAAACCTCACGCATGAAGACGCCGCGCTCAAGAACGGCCTTTCCGCGAAGCTCCGCCTCGAAGACGAGGAAGAACCGCAGCAGCCGAGCCGCGTGCTCGCGAAGAAGCTGCTCGCGCGTGCCGCCGCCGTCGAAAGCGGTGTCACGCAGGACATGAAGCGCCTTGAGAACGACGACATGCAGCTCCAAGGCCTTGACTACCGCTTCAAAGGCGAGGAAAGCCTGATGCGAAAGATTGAGAGCGATGCCGAAAAGCAAGATATTGCGCTTGAAGCAGCCGCGCAAAACATCCATGACGTCTTGCGCTATACGCTGACGATTGACGCCGACCGCTATCAGGAGGCCGTGCCGAATGTCCTCGGCCAGCTGACGTCGTCTGGCTACACGGTCGAGAAGTTCCACAATGCCTGGGGCGGCAAATATTATCAGGGTGTCAACGTCCAGCTCGAAAGTCCGGACGGCGTGCCCGTCGAGCTCCAGCTCCACACGCCGCAGTCGTTCGCGATCAAGCAGGCATCGCATGGCGTCTACGAGATCCGCCGCGACCCCGCCTCGACGCCCGAGCAGGTTGCCAAGGCGAAACGACTGAGCCTTGCCTACAACGCGCAGGTCCGGACGCCCGAGGGTGCGGAAGCCCTTGACTGGCCGGCCGCGTAAAACAGGAACCAAAATTTCACAGATTCAGGAAAGCCTCGGCCACATCGTCGGGGCTTTTTCCTTGGGAAGCACTGATGAAATCCGCCCGCCCATCTTGGCGCATCTTTCCTGTCCTCTCGTCGTCGACAAATCTTCGACGTAGCGCTGCTACGCCTGCGATTTGTCTCCTAGATAGGAACAGAAAATCTGCGTCAATCTGGACGGCTGTCTTTCATCATCGCTTCCCTTGCAATCCCGCCCGGTCCTTGTTAAGATAAGGAAAGTAGTTTTCGAACGGGTAAAAACACATGACTGGAGGAATCCTTCTTGATCGAATTATTGGCGCCGGCCGGGAGCCGGGAGTCGCTGATCGCTGCTGTCGAGGCTGGAGCCGATGCCGTGTACCTCGCAGGCAGCCAGTTCGGCGCACGCGCCTATGCAGACAATTTTGACGAAGACGCACTCGCCGAAGCCATCCGCTTCGCCCACTTGCGCGGCGTCCATATCCATGTCACGGTCAACACGATGGTGATCGATGAAGAACTTGACGATGTCCGCCGCTATTTGAAATTCCTAGAGAATGTCGGTGCGGATGCCGCGCTCGTGCAGGATCTCGGCGTTGCGAAGCTCGCCCGCGAATGCGCACCAAACTTGCCGCTTCACGCGAGCACGCAGATGACGATCCACAACGTCCAAGGCGCCCGCGCCATGGAAACGCTCGGCTTTTCGCGCGTCGTGCTCTCACGTGAGCTTTCGCTGCCGGAAATCCGCGAAATCGTCGCAGGCACGAACGTCGAAGTCGAGACCTTCACGCATGGCGCACTCTGCGTCTGCTATTCAGGCCAGTGCCTCATGAGCAGCATGATCGGCGGCCGCAGTGGCAATCGCGGCTGCTGCGCACAGCCCTGCCGCCTGCCGTATACGCTCGTCGACGGGGCAGGGGAGGACGTGCTCGGTGGGTCGGCCGGCAATTTCCTGCTCTCGCCGAAAGACCTCAATACGCTCAACCTTTTGCCGCAGCTCATGGAGGCCGGCGTCTCGTCGCTCAAAATCGAAGGCCGCATGAAGAAGCCGGAATACGTCGCGACGGTCGTCAAGACGTACCGTTCCGTGCTCGACCGTATCCTCGAGCATACTGCCCCCCTCACGGAGGGGGGAGGGCCCGAAGGGCAGGGGGTGTCCCCTGCACGCCCAAACAATTTGCACGCCATGTCTTCGCGCGGGTGCGCCAACGAATTTGCTCCGACGCAGGAGGAGCACGACCGCCTCGCACAGATTTTCAATCGCGACTTCACGACGGCGTACCTCGAAGGCCGTCCGGGCCGCGCGATGATCAGCGACCGCAAGCCGAACAACCGCGGCCGCCTCGCGGGCCGCATCGTCTCGTTTGACAAGGATGCCCGCCGCGCCACGCTCCACCTCGCAAGCGACCTCAACACGGATGACGACCTCGTAATCTGGGTCAAAGTCGGCGGCCGCGTCACGTCGCGCGTCCAGGACATGCAGGACGCCGAGGGACGTGCCATCGACCACGCCGAGGCAGGGCAGGACGTGACGATTCATATGCAGAACACCGTCCACCCGCACGACCGCGTCTTCAAAGTCTACGATGTCCGCCTCATGACTGAGGCCAAGAAATACTATACGAGCGGCGCACCGATCCGCCGCATCCCCGTCGACATCGAGGTCACAGCCCATCTCGGCCAGCCGCTCGAAGTCTCCATGACGGATGCGGACGGCCACCATGCCGAAGCCATGACGGAATTCCTTGGTGAGCCTGCGAAAAAGCGCCCGCTGACGGAAGAGACCGTCCGCAAGCAGATTGACCGCCTCGGCACGAGCGTCTTCGCCTTGCGCCATCTCGAAACGACCATCGACGACGGCGTCATGTTCCCGATGAGCGAAATCAACAAGGCGCGGCAGAAAGCCGTGGAATTGTTGGAATCTGCAAGACTTCAAGATTTTGACCGTCCGAGTAAGAACAAAGCGTCGCGAGTTTGCCAGCCTCCCTCTCAGAGGGAGGGGGACCGCGAAGCGGTGGTGGGAGTGTCGAAGGTACGCTCTATCAATCCAAGCGATTGTCATCTGCGAAGGAACACCACTTCTCCTTCTCTCGAACTCGTTGTCTCCACAGACACCCTTGACCAGACGAAATCCGCTCTCTCCGCGGGCGCCGATGCCATTCTGTTTGGTGGCGATTCCTACCGTCACGAAGCTTTCGGCCCGCAGCGCTATGAAGAAGCACTGCGCCTCGTCCGCGACGCGGGAAAGCGCATTTATTTCAATACGCCGCGCATCGTCCGAAGCGAGCATTTCCCGCAGGTGCAGGCTGTTCTCGAGGCCGCGCAGTCCCTTTCGCCCGATGGCGTCTACGTCCAGAACATCGGCATGCTCTCGGCTGCAAAGTCCCTCGGCCTCCCGGTCTGCACGGACAGCTCGCTCGTCGTGGCAAATCACGAGACGCTGGCGTTTTTCGCCGCGCAGGGTGTCCGGTCGGTGACGCTCTCTCCAGAGCTCACGCTCGAGCAGGTGCGCCACCTCGCAGACATTTCGCCGCTGCCGCTCGAATGCATCGTCCATGGCCCGCTCGAGCTCATGGTTTCGGAATACTGCGTGCTCGGCAGCTTCCTTGGCACATCGGAAAAGGCGAAAGCGGCAGGGAAGGGCAACCCATCGGCCGGCGTCCCAGGCTGCACGATGCCGTGCGTGCGCGGCCATTATGCACTGCGCGACCGCAAGAGCATTGATTTCCCGATTGTCTGCGACCAGTTCTGCCATATGCATATTCTCAACAGCCGCCCGCTTTCGATGCTGCCGCATGTGCCGGCGTTCCGCTCGGCCGGCATCGCCTGCATCCGCATCGACGGCCGCTCGTACACGCCGCAATCACTCGCAAGCATCGTCCGCAACTATGCGCGCGTGCTCGGCATGAGCGAAGGGGCGTTTGCTGCCGTCATTGACAAAATCACAGCCCTCGAGGGCAAGGACTTCACGCGCGGCCACTATTTCCGCGGCGTTGCAGAAAAGGCCCCTGAAAGAGGCTTGTCGTTCAAGTAACGTTCTCACCCTCTCTGCCTCGCATTCGCTCGGCACCTCCCCCAGAGTGGGAGGCAACATAAAAGGAGCAACTCATTGGAACCAGAAGTCTATAAAGTTTTAGAATACAGCCGCATCCGCTCGATGCTCGCGGACTGCGCGTCTTCGATTCTCGGCAAGGAGCTTGCGCGCTCCATCACGCCGACGGACGAAGCTGCAGACGTCCAGTCGCGTCTCGACGAGACGGCCGAGGCCGTGCGCATCGCGGGTTTTTCCGCGCCGCCGCTCGGCGGCATCCGCGACCTGCGCGCCTACCTCAAAAAAGCGAAACTTGGCGCGAGCCTCACGCTCGATGAATTCATGGATGTCCGCAGCATGCTCTATGCGACGAGCGCCGTCAAGCGCTTTTTCAGCGAGCTCGAGGTCGAAGCGCCGATGCTCAAGGAGCAGGCGCAGAACCTCGAAATCCTCACGATGCTCGAACGCAGCCTCGACAACGCCATCGACGAGCGCGGCGAGCTCCGCGATGACGCGAGCGTCGAACTCGCGCGCATCCGCCGCGAACGCACGGCCGCCGAGGCGCATGTCAAAGACCGCATCGAGTCGCTGCTGCATGCGCCGCAGCTCCAGAAGCACTTACAGGAAGCCATCGTAACCGTTCGCGACGGCCGCTATGTGCTGCCCGTCAAGGCCGATGCGCGCCGGTTTGTGCCGGGCATCGTGCACGACCAGTCCGCAACAGGCTCGACGCTTTTTATCGAGCCGATGTCCGTCGTCGATGCCGGCAACGACATCAAGCAGCTCACGCTTTCCGAGCAGCAAGAAGTCGCGCGCATCCTCAAATCTTTGACGCGCGACATCGCGAAGCAGCAGGACGCACTGACGGAAAATGCCCGCGTCCTCGCGGCTATCGACTTTGCCTTTGCCAAAGCCCGCCTCGCCGAGCGCATGCAGGCCACGGAGCCGAAGCTCAGTGCCGAGGGCATCACGAACCTCAAGGGCGCGCGCCATCCGCTCATCGACCCGCAGAAGGTCGTGCCGATTGACATCGCGCTTGGCGGCAGGTATAAGATGCTGCTGATCACGGGCCCGAACACCGGCGGCAAGACCGTCAGCATGAAGACGCTCGGCCTCTTGGTCCTCATGGCACAGAGCGGCTGTTTCCTGCCCGTCGAGCAGGGTTCGACGATCGCCGTCTACCAGAATGTCTACGCCGACATCGGCGACGAGCAGAGCATCGAGCAGAGCCTCTCGACGTTTTCCGCGCACATGACGCACATTGTCGCGATTCTTTCGAAAGTCGGCCCCGACGACCTCGTCCTCGTCGACGAACTCGGCGCGGGCACGGACCCGGAGGAAGGCGCGGCCCT
Source organism: uncultured Veillonellaceae bacterium (assembly GCA_900315575.1). Classification (GTDB taxonomy): domain Bacteria; phylum Bacillota; class Negativicutes; order Selenomonadales; family Selenomonadaceae; genus Selenomonas_C. The sequence continues at coordinate 11,371 of OMZR01000028.1, read as the reverse complement.
CGCGATGGCCATCCTCGAGCGTCTGCTCACGATTCATGCCGCGACCGTCGCGACGACGCATTATTCCGAGCTCAAGACGTTTGCTTACACGCGCGCCGGCATCGAGAATGCCTGCGTCGAATTCGATACGAAGAGCCTGCGGCCGACATATCGCCTGCTCATCGGCATCCCGGGCGCGAGCAACGCGTTTGCCATCAGCCAGCGCCTCGGCCTTGCCGAATCCGTCATCCTGCGCGCGCAGGAGCTCATCCGTGCCGACCATGCGCAGTTTGAAAACGTCGTCGGCGAACTCGAGCAGCAAAAGATGCTTTACGAGCAGATGAACGCCGACCTCGCCGAGCGCGAGCGCCATGTCCGGTCACTCGAACAGAAAGTCAACGCCGAGAAATCCGCGCTCGACAAGAAAAAGGGCGATTTCATCAAGAAGGCGCGGCAGGAAAGTGCGGCCCTCGTGCGCCGCACGCGTCGCGAGTCGGAAGAAATCATCGAATCGCTCAAGAAGCAGTTTGATGACCAGGGCATCCACGCGCGCCAAGAGGCCATGCAGGAAGCCCGCCGCCGCCTCAATGAAGCCGCCGAGAAAGCCCGCCCGGGCATCGTCGGCCAGAAGCACCTCGGTCACCGCATCGACCTCAAGACCCTGAAGACCGGCGACACGATCTATGTGCCGAAGCTTGACCAGAAGGGCAGCGTCCTCGAAATCCGCGGCCGCGAGCTCACTGTGCAGGTCGGCAGCCTGCGTACGAACCTCAAGGCGTCGGCCTGCCGCTTCCTCGGCCACGGCGGCGAAGCAGGCAGGGGAGAGACGCTCATGAATGGCGCAGCCGCCGGCATTGGCAAGAAGACAAAGGGCGCAAAATGGGCGTCGGCTGGCAATGGCGGCACAGGCGTCTACCGCCAGGCGCGCGGCACGACGGAGCTTCTTGACAAGACATCGACGGCGCGGCGCGAGATTGATATTCGCGGCCTCATGGTTGACGAAGCAGAGAGCGTGCTTTCCAAATTCATCGACGATGCGCAGATCGCGGGCCTCAGCGAAATCCTCATCATCCACGGCAAGGGCACAGGGGCACTCCGCAAGGGCGTGCAGGAATACCTCAAGCATCATGCGAGTGTCCTTTCGTACCAATTCGCCGACCAGACGGATGGCGGCACGGGCGCGACAATCGCCCAGCTCAAATGATTCCCCCTTTCCAGCGGCTTCAATTCGTGCTAGAATGGTAACGTATTGACATCAAGGAGGGCCAACATGGAGAAACGTCCTACATCGAGCCGCAGACCGCGCACGCCGCAGAAAGCAACGAGCAACGGCAAGCGCATCGCGCTCGGTTTCCTCATCATCCTGCTCGTCATGGTGACGGGCATTGGCTGCGGATTCCTCACGGCCAGCATGAATACGAAGCCAGACCTCGCCCACGACATCCTGCCGCCGGCGTCCTCTCATATCTATGACACGAATGGCAACGAGATCGCGAACATCCATGCCGACGAAAACCGCGAGCCGGTCAAAATCGCGCAGGTTCCGAAAGACTTGCAGAACGCGTTCGTCGCCGTCGAGGACAACCGCTTCTACGACCACATGGGCGTCGACCCGCGCGGCATTGCACGCGCCATTTACGCGAATCTGCGCGGCCGCACCGTCACGGAAGGCGGCTCGACGATCACGCAGCAGCTCGCGAAGAATGCCTACCTGACGCAGGATCGCACGCTCAAGCGCAAGATCCAGGAAGTTTTCCTCGCGCTGCAGCTCGAGCGCCAGTATACGAAACAGGAAATCCTCGAGCTCTATCTGAACCAGATCTATTTCGGGCAGGGCGCCTATGGCGTCCAGGCCGCCGCGCAGACGTATTTCGGCAAGAACGTCGAAGACCTCGACCTCGACGAGTGCGCTATGCTCGCCGGCATTCCGAAGAGCCCGAACTACTATTCGCCGCAGAACAACCTGCAGGCCGCACAGGAACGCAAGGCGACCGTGCTCGACCAGATGGCGAAATACGGCTACATCACAGAGACGGAAGCCGCCAAGACGAAGAAAATGGAGCCGACCATCATCAAGCCGAAACCAAAGGACACGACGAATCAGGCGGCGTACTTCGTCGAATATGTGACGCAGCTCATGATTGACAAGTATGGCGCCGATGCCGTCTATAAAGAAGGCCTCAAGATCTACACGACCATCGACATGGACATGCAAAAAGCGGCCGAAGACGCCATGAAGAATCTGCCGAACAGCAGGGTTGACGCAAATGGCGTCCAGCAGCCGCAGGGCGCTCTCGTCGCCATCGACCCGCACAATGGCTACATCAAGGCCATGGTCGGCGGCCGCGGCACGGATCAGTTCAACCGTGCCACGATGGCCGAGCGCCAGCCGGGCTCGGCGTTTAAGCCATTTGTCTTTGCGGCGGCACTCGAAAACAAGTTCACGCCGTCGACCGTGATCGACGACAGCCCCATGAAGGTTGGTGACTGGGCGCCGCAGAACTACAACCGCACGTTCAACGGCAAAGTTACGCTGCGCTATGTGGCCGAGCAGTCGCTGAACGTCCCGACCGTCAAGATCGCGCAGAAGCTCGGCATCGACAAGCCGATTTACTACGCGCAGGAAATGGGTATCAGCTCGTTCGTGCTCGACGGCCCACAGAATGACCGCAACCTCTCGACGGCGCTCGGCGGCCTCACGAAAGGCGTCACGCCGCTCGAACTCGTGAGTGCCTATGGCACGTTTGCGAACAAGGGCGTCCATGTCGACCCCGTCGCTGTCACGAAAGTCCTCGACCGCAACGGCAAAGTGCTCGAACAAGCTGAGCCGAAGCAAAGAAGCGTCATCAGCGAGCAGAGTGCGGCCGAACTCACGGACATGCTGGAAGGCGTCATCCAGAAGGGCACGGGCACACGCGCAAAAATCGGCCGTCCGGCCGCTGGCAAAACGGGTACGACGAGTGACTACCATGATGCGTGGTTTGTCGGCTACACGCCCGACCTCGTCGCCGGCGTTTGGATCGGGAGCGACGACAATGCCTCCCTTGGCGGCATGAGCGGCGGTTTGACGCCTGCCGTCATCTGGAAAGCCTTCATGAGCAAGGCGCTGGCCTCGACGCCGCCGAAGAACTTTGACGGTTCGTCCGCTGGCGGCAAGTCCGATGCCATTGGCGAGCTCGAAAACGACAAGAAGTCCGAGCTCAAGAGCGACAAGAAAGCCGCCAATGGCAAGCAGGACAGCGCGAAGTCCGATGGCGGCAAGAACGCACAACAGGGCGGCCAGCAGTCGCAGGGCGGCGGCAACCAGCAAAGCACGCCAGCCCAGGCCCCGGCCCAGCAGCCCGCGGCACCGGCCTCGAATGTGCCAGAGCCCGGCGGCGGCGTGTCGAAAGGAAGAAACTAATTAAAGGAGAGAATCCCTTTGCCAAATGTATTTGATACCCTCAAGGAGCGCGGCTTTGTCGCGCAGTGCACGAACGAGCAGGAACTTCACGACCTCTTTGACAAGGAGCGCGTCACGTTCTATATTGGCTTCGACCCGACGGCCGACAGTCTCCATGCCGGCCACTTCATCGCCCTCATGGCCATGGCACACCTCCAGCGCGCAGGCCATCGCCCCATCTGCCTCGTCGGCGGCGGCACGGGTACCGTTGGCGATCCTACGGGCCGCACGGACATGCGCAAGATGCTGACGGACGAGCAGATCGAGCACAACTGCGAATGCTTTAAGAAGCAGATGGCGCGTTTCATTGATTTCTCGGACGGCAAGGCCATCATGGCGAACAATGCCGACTGGCTGCGCAAGCTTAATTATGTTGATATGCTGCGCGATGTCGGCGCTTGCTTCACCGTCAACCGCATGCTGGCCGCCGAGTGCTACAAGCAGCGCTGGGAGAAAGGCCTGACATTCCTCGAATTCAACTACATGGTCATGCAGGCCTATGACTTCCTCGAACTCAACCGCCGTTATGGCTGCAAGCTCCAGATGGGCGGTGACGACCAGTGGTCGAACATCATCGCAGGCGTCGAGCTCAACCGCCGCAAGAGCGGCACGGCCGTCTACGGCCTCACGAACAAGCTGCTGACGAAGAGCGACGGCAAGAAGATGGGCAAGACGGCTGGCGGCGCACTCTGGCTCGATGCCGAAAAGACGAGCCCGTACGAGTTCTACCAGTACTGGCGCAACGTCGATGATGCCGATGTCGAAAAGTGCCTGGCGCTCTTGACATTCCTGCCGATGGAGGAAGTCCACCGCCTCGGCAGCCTCGAAGGCTCGGCCATCAACGAAGCCAAGACCGTCCTTGCCTACGAAGTCACGAAGATCGTGCATGGCGAGGAAGAGGCCAAGAAGGCCAAGGCTGGTGCCGAGCAGGTCTTTGGCGGCGCTGGCGGCGCTGCCGAGACGATGCCGGAGGTCAAAGCCGCGGCAGGCGAGAAGCTGCTCGACGTGCTGACAGCTGGCGGTGTCTTTGCCTCGAAGGGCGAAGGCCGTCGTCTCATCAAGCAGAACGGCCTGGCGCTCGGCGGCGAAAAAGTCACGGACGAAGGCTATGCGCTGACGGATGCAGACTTCGAGGGCGAACGTGCTGTCGTCCGCAAGGGCAAGAAGAAACATTACAAGCTCGTGAAGGCGTAAGAAAGATGCCAACCTGTCTGGCTCCCCCTCTGGGGGAGCTGTCGAGCGTCAGCGAGACTGAGAGGGTAGCAAATTTTCTTCATTTGTGATAAAATAACAAAGATACATCATACAAAAGGAGCCATCAACCAATGTCAGGACATTCCAAGTGGGCAAATATCAAACGCAAGAAGGGCGCCAATGACGCCATCCGCGGCAAAATCACGACGAAGATCGGCCGCGAGATCACGATCGCCGTCCGCATGGGCGGTGCAGACCCGACGGGCAACATGCGTCTGAAGCTCGCTCTTTCGAAAGCAAAGTCAAACAACATCCCGAAAGATAACATCAAGCGCGCCATCGAGAAGGGCCTCGGCAACTCCGAAAGCGGCAACTACGAAGAACTCATGTATGAGGGCTATGGCCCGGCTGGCACGGCCGTCATGCTCGACATCCTCACGGATAACCGCAACCGCACGGCCGCGGATGTCCGCCACCTCTTCAGCAAGTTCGGCGGCAATCTCGGCCAGGACGGCTGCGTTGCCTGGATGTTCAAGAAGAAGGCCGTCTTCATCGTCGAGAAAGAGACGTTCGATGACGAAGATGCTCTGATGGAGATCGTTCTCGACGCCGGTGCCGAGGACATGAGCTCCGAAGGCGAAGTCTTTGAAATCACGGCGGAACCAGATGCGTTCGACGATATCGAGAAAGCGCTCGGCGAAAAGGGCATCGAGACGGCATCCGCCGAAGTCACGATGGTCCCGGACACGACGGTTCATCTCGAAGGCAAAGACGCCACGAAGATGCAGGAACTCGTCGACGCTCTCGAAGAGAACGACGACGTCCAGAACGTCTACAGCAACTACGACATTGACGAAGAATAATTCGCGCAGAAAGCTGCTGCACATGCGTGCAACAGCTTTCTTTTTCCAAAGGAGGGCCGCCCATCCATGATCGCACTCGGCATCGACCCTGGCACGGCCATCTGCGGCTACGGCTTCGTCGAGACGCGTGGCAGCCGCCTGCGGCCGCTCGCCTATGGCTCCATCTTCACGACGCCCGACATGCCGATGGAACAGCGCCTCATGAAGATTTTTGACGAGCTCGACGACCTGATCAAACAGCACAAGCCCGACGTCATGGGCGTCGAAAAGCTCTTCTTCAGCCGCAACGTCACGACGGCCATCCCCGTCGGCCAGGCGCGCGGCGTCGTCCTCCTCGCCGCCGCCAAGAACAACCTTCGTCTCGTCGAGCGCACACCGATGCAGATCAAGCAGGACGTCACAGGCTATGGCAAAGCGACAAAGAACCAAGTCATCTATATGGTCACAAAGCTCCTCCACCTCCCAGCTCCCCCAAAGCCCGACGACACCGCCGACGCCCTCGCCATCGCCATCTGCACCACCTATTGCCTTCGAAGTGTTGCCTGGAGAAATGCATAAACATGGAAGGCCCTGAGAAGACGTAGTCACTTCGGGAGGGCGGGGCATTCACCCTGAAAATTTTTAATTCCGAAGGATTTACTTTTTTCAGGGGGGATGTCCCCGCCCGACCCGCACACGAACAAACGAAAGGACATCTCATGATCGGTTATCTCCGCGGCACCGTCGCCTCCCTCAAGCCCGACACCTGCCTTTTAGATGTGAATGGCGTCGGCTACCGCGTCTACATCTCCGACGCCACGCGCCGTGACTTAGCGAAAGGCAAGGAGGCCCAGCTTTTCACCTACCTTTCCGTCCGCGAAGACGCCCTGCAGCTCTATGGCTTCCGAACGGAACAGGAATACGACATGTTCCTCGCGCTCATCGGCATCTCCGGCATCGGCCCGAAAGTGGCGCTCGGCATCCTCTCGTCCATCACGATCAGCCGCCTCGCGGCTGCCATCACGAACCAGCAGACGAGCGTACTGACAAAGCTGCCGGGCATCGGCAAAAAATCGGCCGAGCGTCTGATCCTCGAACTCAAGGACAAGCTGTCGTTTGCCAGTGCGCAGGACGAACAGCTGACGCTCACGAGTGATGTTCCCGTCGGTGATGACATCTTGAGCCAGACCTCCGCTGCCCTCGAAAGCCTCGGCTACACCTCGGGCGAGATTGCCGCCGTCCTGCCAAAGCTCAGCGGCACGGAGGATGTACAAGCAGCGCTCAAACAGGCACTCAAACTTCTCGCTCGTACGAAATAACGAAAGGAGCCCCCTTTGGACGATTTTTCCATCGAAGATCTCGAGTCCCGCATCGTCTCGCAGGATGAACAGTCTGTCGACGACTGGCAGCTGAGCCTGCGGCCGCGCAAGCTCTCCGAGTATATCGGCCAGGACAAGGCGAAGGCGAATCTCCAGATCTTCATCCAGGCGGCGCTCTCGCGCGGCGAGGCGCTCGACCATGTGCTGCTCTATGGCCCGCCGGGCCTTGGCAAAACGACGCTCGCCGGCATCATCGCCAATGAGCTCGGCGTCAATTTCCGCCAGACCTCGGGCCCTGCCATCGAGCGCCAGGGCGACCTCGCGGCGCTCCTGACAAACCTCGAAGAACGCGACGTCCTCTTCATCGACGAAATCCACCGCCTTTCGCGTAGCGTCGAGGAAGTGCTCTATTCCGCCATGGAGGATTTCGCGCTCGACATCATCATCGGTAAGGGTCCCTCTGCGCGCTCCATCCGCCTTGACATCGCGCCGTTCACGCTGATCGGCGCAACGACAAAGGCCGGGGCGCTCGCGCCGCCGCTCCGCGACCGCTTCGGCGTCATCTCGCGGCTCGAATACTACGGCACGGACGCTCTCATGACGATTATCAAGCGCGCGGCGGAAATCCTCAAGATTCCCATCGAGGACGAAGGCGCGCTCGAAATCGCGCGCCGTTCGCGCGGCACGCCACGTATCGCGAATCGGCTCTTGAAACGTGTCCGCGATGTCGCGCAGATCGAGGGCACGGGCGTCATCACGTCAGAAATTGCCGACAAAGCGCTCAAGATGCTTGAAATCGACGTGCGCGGCCTCGACCATACCGACCGCCGGATGCTGCTCACGATGATCAAGAAATTCGGCGGCGGTCCCGTCGGCCTCGAAACGCTCGCGGCGGCCATCAGCGAATCGACAGACACGATCGAGGACGTCTACGAGCCATTCCTGATCCAGCTCGGCTTCCTGAACCGCACGCCCCGTGGCCGCGTCGCAACTCCCGCGGCCTACGAACACCTCGGCATCCCGCTTCCAACAGGAGACTGATGATGAAACTGCTCCTTCACATGTGCTGCGGCCCCTGTTCCTGCTATCCCGTCAAAACACTTCGTGCGCAGGGCATCGAGCCCGTCGGCTATTTCTTCAATCCGAACATCCATCCCTACCGCGAATGGAAGCACCGCCTTGACACGGCAAAGGAATTTGCCGAAAAGGTGAAAATGGAAATCGTGACGGACGAACACTATGCGCTCCACGAGTTCGTCCGCCGCGCCATCCCGGCCGAATCCCGCCCGAATGGCCGCTGTACGATGTGCTACACCTGGCGGCTCGAGCAGACGGCCCGCTATGCCAAAGAGCATGGCTACGACGCCTTCACTTCGACGCTGTTCTACAGCATCTATCAGCAGCACGACCTCATGAAGCGCACGGCCGAGCGCTTTGCCGCACAGTATGGCGTTACATTCCATTACGAGGACTTCCGCCCCGGCTGGCAGGAAGGCATCGACATCAGCCACGAGCTTGAACTCTATCGCCAGCCTTACTGCGGTTGCGTCTTCTCCGAGGAAGAGCGCTACAGCAAGGAATACCTCAAGCGCAAGCGAAAAGAGAACCGCGCAAAAAAGCGCGCCCGCCTTGCCGCCGAGGAGGCATCTCAGCATGTATAAAATAACGAGTACAGCAGGCTCCCTCCTTGAGGGAGCTGTCAGCCGAAGGCTGACTGAGGGAGTAGTAGAGAGCAATAGCCGAACATGCTTGCGATTCCTTCTAGGTACATTCGTCATAACGCTCATCACATTACTTTCTCCGCATTCCGCGTCCGCCGCCTGGCAGCCTAGCCTTGCTATCGGCCTTTTGGAGCATCAGACGACCGTCTCTTTGAACGTGCAGGGGCAGACGATGACGATCACAATCAAAAATGGCAAGCTCGCCCTCAACGGCAAGCCCATCGACGCTTCGACTTACACACTGCCAACGACCGCAAATTCCGCTTCTACCGTCCTTGTCAACGGCAAGCCTTACCGCGGCACGATCCGCATCGACCTCCATGGCAGTTCGTTCACGGTCGTCAATGTCGTCCCGACCGAGGATTACCTCGCCGGCGTCCTGCCAAAGGAAATGTCTTCGAGCTGGCCGCAGGAAGCGCAGAAAGCGCAGGCCGTCGCCGCCCGCACATTCGCGCTCCACAGCCGCGGCCGCCACAGAGACGCAGGCTACGACCTCTGCACCTCGACGCACTGTCAGAGCTATGGCGGCGCCATCGGCGAGGAGCAGGGGAGCACGGCGGCCATCGCCGCGACGTATGGCGAAGTCCTGACGTATCAAGGGAATCTCATCGACGCCGTCTTTCATACGGATTCCGGCGGCATGACCGACCGCAGCGAAGACGTCTGGGGCTCGCAGATTCCGTATCTGCGCCCGGCCAAGGAACTCGAGATGAACACGCAGCCTTGGAAGCGCACATGGACGGCCGATGCTTTTGCCGCGAAGCTCGCGCGCAAGAAAGACATCGGCAAGCTCCAGCGCATCACGCTGAGCCCGCTGACGGTCGGCAAGTCCGCCGCTGACCGCTCGGCGTCGGGCCGCGTGACATCTGCGACATTTTCTGGTACGAAAGGCGCGTTGCGCCTGACAGGCAACGATCTTCGCAGCCTCTTCGGTCTGCCGAGCACGCTGTTTGACTTGAAGCTTTCGGGCAACACCGTGACCATGAATGGCTACGGCGCCGGCCACGGACTCGGCCTTTCCCAATGGGGGGCGCGCGCTTTTGCGGCGAAAGGCATGAAATATCAAGACATCCTCTCGCACTACTATGCGGGAACGACGCTCAAGCAACTTTATAAAAATAAGTGAGGAACCATCCAATTGACTATGCTGTTATCTGATTTTGACTATGACCTGCCGGAGGAGCGCATCGCGCAGACGCCGATCGAGCCGCGCAACGCCTCGCGCCTCATGGTGCTTGACCCGGTGGAGAAAACCATCGGCCACGACCATTTCTACAACCTCAAGCAATACCTCGTGCCTGGCGACACACTGATTTTCAATGACACGCGTGTCATGCCGGCCCGCCTGATCGGTCATCGCGACCAGACGGGAGGCAAGGTCGAGGTCTTCCTGTTGCGCCGCCTCGACGCCGACCACTGGGAGACGCTCGTCAAGCCTGGCAAGAAGGCGCAGGTCGGCAATGTCATCAACTTCAGCGACGAGCTCTCGTGTACGGTCACGGAGCATACGGACTTCGGCGGCCGCATCGTCGAGTTCCGCTATGAGGGCATCTTCGAGGAAATCCTCGACCGCCTCGGCGAAACGCCGCTGCCGCCGTACATCCATGAAAAGCTCGAGGACAAGGAGCGCTACCAGACGGTCTACAACCGCGAAGAGGGAAGCGCCGCCGCGCCGACGGCCGGCCTTCATTTCACGAAAGACCAGATGCAGGAGCTCAAGGACATGGGCGCGAACCTCGGTTTCGTGACGCTCCATGTCGGCCTCGGCACGTTCCGCCCTGTCAGCGTCGACAATATCGAGGAACACGAGATGCACAAGGAGTTCTACCACATCTCGGACGAAACGGCAAAGCTCATCATGGACACGAAGGCGGCGGGCCATCGCGTCATCGCCGTCGGCACGACGTCCATCCGCACGCTCGAGTCCGCGGCCACGGCCAAGGGCCAGATTGCAGGCAAGAGCGACTGGACGGGCATCTTCATCTATCCGGGATATGATTTCAAAATCGTCGATGCACTCGTCACGAACTTCCACCTGCCGAAATCGACGCTGATCATGCTGATTTCCGCATTCGCTGGTCGAACGTTCGTCCTCGACGCCTACAAGACGGCCGTTGAGCAGAAATACCGCTTCTTCTCGTTTGGCGACGCCATGTTCATCTCGCGCCCGCAGCCGAAAGATGAGCGCGACCGCGAAGTCGCAGAGCTCGAAGCATCGCACAAGTAAGCCTCCCACTCTGGGGGAGCCATATTAGGAGGACGTTTGCATGAAAGACCTGATCTCTCCATCCATCCACGACGTCACACAGGCCATTCTCGCCGACTACGACCATGGCCGCCCAATTGACAAGCTTGACATTTTCAATCAGCCGGACTCGAAGGTCATCTACGAACTCATCGGCGAACTCACGCGCATCGCCTATCCGGGCTTCGTGAAGGACAAGGCCTACCGCCTCTATGACGTCAAGAATAACCTCTCGACCGTCATCGAGGACATCGCATTCCGCCTCAACAAGCAGATCGCCATCGCGTTGCGCTATGGCAAGGCCGAAAACGAGGTCGAGCTCGCGAAGACGCGCGAGCAGTCGCAGCAGATCACGCTCGAATTCCTGCGGCGCATCCCGAAAGTCCGCGAGTACCTCGCAACGGATGTCGAAGCGGTCTTTGATGGCGACCCTGCCGCCGAGAGTGCCGATGAAATCATCTTTGCGTATCCGGGCCTTTATGCCATCACGATTTTCCGCTACGCGCACATTCTCTACGAGCTCCAAGTGCCTGTCATCCCGCGCATCATGACGGAGCTCGCGCACAGCAAGACGGGCATCGACATCAACCCGGGCGCGACGATCGGCAAGTATTTCATGATCGACCATG
>OMZR01000188.1 GCA_900315575.1 uncultured Veillonellaceae bacterium | reverse complement strand
GCGCACGACGAGCGAGCCGATGTTGTTCTTCTGGTCAACGACGACCAGAGTGCCGCTGCCGGCCTCGTCGAGCAACGCGTCCACGTCGGCCTGGCGGTTCTCGAGCCTGCGGCAGATCACGATCTCGCCGGACTGGTCGAGCCCGATGGCCCAGTGGAACGACTTCCCGACGTCGATCCCCAGGTAGGTCTCGTGCGGCCCGAAGAAGTCTTCCTTGCGTCCTGACATGGTGGTAACCTCCTCTTAGGTCGGCTGGCCACCGTCTCCGCAGGGGCGACACCCACATTACTTGGCCGTCGCAGTTCCAGCTGCCCGGCAGGTCCCTATCAGTCGTTCCCTCGCGGACCACCGTTCCCCCGGCGGCAACACCCCCCGGGCCCTCGAGGGGCAGGGGCGAAGGGCCGTCCGGGGGCGGTCGGCCAGCAGCCCCGGGAAGGGGCCAACACCAAGGTAGGGCAATCAAGAACAGGCAGTTGTTGAAAACCCGAAGCTTGGGTGGCCGCTTAGGGGCTACCCAGACTGTAATGGGAAAGGAGGGCTAGCCGATGATGCGGGCTTTGTCCTGCGCGGTGAGCTTGGGCACGCGGTAGGGCACGTGGCCGAGGTAACGGCAGCGCTCGGCGCGCTTGGCGGCTTCGGCCTCGTCGACGGTGACGAGCGAACCCAGGCGGACGATGAGCTGAGAGATGTTGGCGGTGATGGCATCCATAGGAACCCCCTTCGACGATCGGCGCGACGCGCCCTGCGGATTTCGACGATTGGGAGTCTAGGCTGAACCACCCAAGTTGGACAGTTCAATCGGGTGCATTGTGAAGGTCATGTGAGTTGAGTCTCTGAGCTGGGATAATGCCGATTTCAGCCCTGTTTCGGAATGTCTGCGCGGCAGGCGCTGAACCATGAACCGCACATGAACCGAGCCCTCAACCGATGGCTCAACCGATCGTTCCCCTACTGCCGGACGACCTTCTCGACGAGCACCATTTTCTGCCGTGCATTCACATCCTCGACAGCCGTCAAAATCTGCGCATCGTAACCAAATTCCTTGCCCGTACGGATGAGCGCCTGCACATCCTTCGGGAAGCAGCTGCCACCATAACCACAGCCAGGATAGATGAATTTGTACCCGATGCGGTGATCGCTGCCAATGCCCTTGCGCACTTTGTTCACGTCGGCACCGACACGCTCACAGATATTCGAAATTTCATTGATGAAGGAAATCTTTGTCGCAAGCATCGCGTTCGCTGCATACTTCGTAAGCTCTGCGCTCTTGATGTCCATCGCGATGAAGGCATCGTCCGAGAGAATGAACGGGCGATAGAGCTCCTGCATGACCTGCATCGCACTTTCGTCATCCGCACCGACGACAATGCGATCCGGCTTCAAAAAATCATCGCAGGCCGTGCCTTCCTTCAAAAATTCAGGATTCGACACGACATCAAACGAAAGATCGCTGCCACGCTTGTCAAGTTCCTCCTGAACGGCCGCACGCACCTTATCCGCCGTGCCAACGGGCACCGTCGATTTGTCAACGACAATCAGCGGATGCGTCATGCCCTGCCCGATCTCATGCGCGACACCGAGCACATACTGCAGATCCGCGCTACCATCCTCGCCCATCGGCGTACCGACCGCGATGAAGATAATCTCGCTGCGGTCGAGTGCTTCTTGAATCTCTGTCGTGAATCGAAGACTCTTTTTCTCCACGTTCGTACGCACGAGATCCGCAAGCCCTGGCTCATAAATCGGCAGGATGCCGTTCTCGAGCTTCGCAATCTTCTTCGCGTCCACATCCACACAGATGACGTCATTCCCCATCTCGGAGAAGCACGTCCCCGTCACGAGACCGACATAGCCGGTCCCGACCATTGCTATCTTCATATTCTCTTTCCTCTTTCAGCCGCTGTGCCTTCATTGCCGCGCTCTGCTGAAAATCGCACGATTCATCCGGACAGCCTCGTCAAACACCCAGAGACATTGCTCATCATAATGAAGTGCATACCACGCACGATACTTGGCCACCTGAGCCTCTGTGGGCATATTGATGTCAAACCAAGTCGCTGTCAGATTACTGAAATAATCCATGACATGCTTTCGCGTCGATGCATCGACTTCGAATGCAGCGATATTGGGGTAACTGCCACCATCCTGCATCAGATATTTCACATCTGCATGTACGATATTGAAAAGGAGCTTGTTCCCATACGCCACATCGCTATACGACGTCCTCGGCTGCATGAAGTAATTCAGAGCAACGTCATGCAGAACTACGACGCATCCATCTTTCAAGTACGGCAGAAGCGCCAAAAAATCGAGTGCTTCTCCCGGAAGAACATGTGTCGTATCCAAAATCAAAAAATCAATGTCCGCACCGATTTCTGGAATCCGTTCGAGCGCCAACTTGCCCAGCAATCTTTTATGATGCGTCTCCGCCAGATATGGCTTTGCCTCCTCTGCCAGATAACCGCTTTCATGCTCAGGGCCGCGATAAAACTGCTCTGACAGGTCAACGGAAAACATCTCATAGGACTGTCCCGTCATTTGCAGGCATTGCAGGATAATGGCAGATGTGCCCCCTGCCGCCAGACCAACCTCCACAATCTTATGCGGCCGATATTGACGCAGGAGGCCGCACAGGAACGAACTTTCAAATTCCGACATCTCCGGCTCATTCGGAGGCAGAGCGAGCTTCGGCAAGATTGTCCTGCGTGGTTCCAGATAACATTCCACGCTGCGATATTGGTTAGGTGGATTCAAAAACGATTCCATGCATCTTGCAAAAAGGTCATGAATCTCAATCTTGTTGCATTCTGGATAGATGTCTGCGCCGTACAAAAGCACCATGTCTTCCGACGTATTCTTCAAAACCTGCTGCCAATTCGTTTCTGACAGCCATTCGATATCCAGTTTGCCTTTCCATCGCTCTGCAAATTCCACAAGCAGAGGATTTTTGCGAGATGCTAGATAGATTTTCCCCTTTGGAAGAATTTCTTTCGAGAAAAGGCTCCAGCAAAGCGTCTCAATGGATAGCTGCGGCTTTCGCAAAACAGAAACGATTTTTCCTGCCGAACTCACGATGGGGAGCTCTTGCAGGTATGGTGATTTCTCAAAAACCTCTCTTCCCAGCGCTGCTACATGCTCGCGCCGAGCACCATCCAGCGGCTCATCCAGAACAATGGGCATCACTG
>OMZR01000056.1 GCA_900315575.1 uncultured Veillonellaceae bacterium | reverse complement strand
CCATTGTGTTCATCCTTTGCGGTTGCGAGTGATTCTGTCAGTATGCCAGAACCGACGTTGACTTGTAAAGGCCTTTTACACAAACTATTTTACACTCCCAAGAATCAGATGATTCCCCTCACTGAGACGAATATGTTCCCTCCGAACAAGCTCTCCACTGACAATAAGCTTTGGTTCCTTTTCTGGTGAGGATGCCTGTAACAATGGTACAGACAAAGCGAATTTCCCAGACGAGATGCCATCCTCCGACACCGGTATGCAACGACGCCACAAAAGAGAGCGCACATCATCTATTGGCACCATGTTCAATACATCACGAACAGGTTCCCTCCCTGCTGGAACAAGAAATTCATCCGCATCGAGAGGAAGGATAAGATCGGCTCCATAATCATCCGCCGCTTCCCACAAAAGATGTGTCATCGTCTCTGCCTGCATATGCCGCGCCGTCGCCACATCCTCAATGATAATTGGCAACCCTTCTGCTTGCAATGCTTCAAGAATCTCTCGTGTTCGATCCGTACTTTTGTGGTCAGCGATAATCAGCAAATCGGCAAAACCAAGCGTGTGGCGCACAAAGCTCTCGATAATATCCATTTCGTTCTTTACCATCGAGATCGCGACGATTTTTTTCATCAGAATTCGATTCCCTTCTGTGCCTTAATGCCCTTCTGATACGGATGCTTGACGAGATGCATCTCTGTCACGAGGTCGGCACGCGCGATGATTTCTGGCGCAGCATCGCGCCCCGTCAGCACGACATGAAGCGACTTTGGCCGCAAGTCTAAGAGCGCTAGCACATCAGAGACGGTGAGCAGACCGAACTTCACAGCATAGTTGATTTCGTCGAGGATGACGAGATCCCACACCCCGCTCGTCAGCGCCTCGCGTGCAACGGCCAGCGCCTCCTGCGCGGCTTTTGCGTGCTCCGTCTCGGAGACATCGCCCTTGCGCGTGAAGCCCTTGCCGAGCTGATGCACCTCGATGCGTCCGCCCTCGCCCGCCGACGAAGCTTTGCCGAGTGCCTCGATAGCGCGGAGCTCGCCATATTTCCATCCGCCCTTGATGAACTGCAGGATCAGCACAGAGAGCCCATCGCCCCAGGCGCGCATCGCGAGTCCGAGCGCCGCCGTCGTCTTGCCCTTTCCATCGCCTGTATGCACGATGACAAGTCCATGCGGCGTTTTTTGTTCCATTTCCAAAAAATCCCCCTTCCGATTTGCTTCTCTATGATATACTAGGATTATATCATATTTCGGGAGTCAATATCTTTGAAAACATCCATTCTGAAATTTCTCGCCTTCCTCGCTTTGATTCTCGCCTGCGTCATCGCGATTATCTTCGTCTGCGAGAAGACAGACCCGCTCGGTCGTGAGGGACAGCCGCTCGTGGCTTCGTTTGCCGAAACGGAAAACGGCCGCCTGCGGCTGACATGGGAGAAGCTGCCATATCCGTGCTGGTACCGCGTCGAGACATATGCAAAAACAACAGGGCGCGTCGAAGGCGAGCCGGAGTATCATCTGCTCACGACGGGCACGACGCGCGAAAACGCTTACGATGTGCCGACAGGCGCCATCCCGATGTACTACCGCGTGACGCCATACGGTTTGTTCGGCCAGCTCGGCGAGGCGTCCGAGCCCGTGGCAAACCCCATCTACCGCGACCCGCCGCAACCTGTGATCATCACGCACTACCCGCAGAGCGCGCCTGCGAGCCCGATGCCGTTCCTCGTCTGGCATGGCGTGCCCGCGGCCGTCTGCTACGAAGTCGAGCTGCTCTCCGAGCCGCCCGCCGAGGAAGGCGGCACAGCCCTTTCGAAGAACGGCCACCTCGAAAGCACGCGTGAAGTCTTCACGAATGGCTGGCAGGCCGACCTGCGAAAATACACGAAGTACACGCAGCTTTACTGGCGCGTGCGCGCACTCGGCCTGCATCTCGACGCCATCGGCGAGTGGTCAAAAGCCGAACCGCTCGTCATCGACTGGACAAAGGATGCGCCTGATGCGCCGCTGCTCAATGATTTTGACGACATGCCGGGGGCCGAGATGCCCATCTATCCCGTCTACCGCTGGATTCCTCTGCATGGTGTCACGCATTACGAAGTCGAGCTCATGACGCAGCCGCCTGACGAAGAAGGCGGTTCGCAGCCGGCGCCCGACCGCGTCTGGAGCCGCGTCGTCAATTCCGCCGCGAACTGCTATGATGAGTACGCGCGTCCCTATGCAGGCGACTACTACTGGCGCGTACGCGCACTCGACGTGAAAGGCAACACGATCGGCCATTATTCCAAGACCGCACATTTCGTCATGCCAGAGCATGAGCACGTCAAGGCCGCGATGTTTGGCGACAGTATCACGCATGGCGGCGGCGCCGTCTCGTACCCGCCCTCGGCACTCGAGTACAGCTATGGCACGTACCTCGACTTCCCCGCCGTGAATCTCGGCCGCAGCGGCGACACGAGCAAGACGACGCTCGCGCGCTTCGAGCAGGACGTCGTACCGATGCACCCCGAAAACCTCTTGATCCTCACGGGCACAAACAGTCTGCGCGATCCGTCGATTTCCGCGGACGACGTCATCCGCGACCTCGCGCGCATCAAAGCGCTCTGTGAACAGAACGACATCCGCCCGATCTTCCTGACGCTCATGCCGATTCATCCGCAGAACATCAAGTTCGCCTTCCACACGGACACTGACCCGAAATGGCACGCGAAGATGGACCACATCAACGCTTACATCAAAGCACAGCCCTACTTCATCGATCTCGAGCCCTATTTCTACGACAAGACACATACCGTCCTCGATCCCGCGCTTTCCATCGACGGCCTGCATCCCGATATCCGTGGCAAGCAGCTCATGGGCGAGATCATCAACCTGCACCAGGACGAACTGAAGTAAAAAAAATCGAGTCGAAGGAACTCAAAACCTTCGACTCGAATTTTTTTGAAAAATCAAAGAACGTACCTTCGACACTCCCACCACCGCTTCGCGGTCCCCCTCCCTCTGAGAGGGAGGCTGGAGTAGTGGATGTCACATTTCGGCACGAGCCGCTTCGACGGCATTCCGTGCCTGTTCTGCATTCATGAGGATTTCACGCGGCTTGCTGCCATGCGCGGGGCCGACGATGCCGAGCTCGCACATCGTGTCGATGAGGCGCGCGGCGCGCGCGTAACCAATCGAGAAGCGGCGCTGGATGCCGCTTGACGAGGCGATGCCCGTCGCGAGCACACTGTCCACGGCTTCGTCGAGCAGCTCGTCGATTTTCGGCTTGCTGCGCTTGCCTTTCTTGCCGCTGTCCTCTTCTTCCTCCATCGCTTTCTCCGTGAAGGCGACGATTTCCTCGTCGGGCTCGGCGGCCTGTCCCTGCGCACGGATGAAATCGAGCAGCCGCTCGACTTCTTCATCGCTGATGAACGCACCCTGCACGCGGCGGGGCTTCGCCGCGCCGACGGGATAGAACAGCATGTCGCCCTTGCCGAGCAGCTTTTCTGCACCGCTCGCATCGAGGATCGTGCGCGAGTCGATCTGGCTCGAAACCGCGAACGAGATGCGCGACGGGATGTTCGCCTTGATGATGCCCGTGATGACATCGACGGACGGACGTTGCGTCGCGAGCACCATGTGGATGCCCGCCGCGCGGGCTTTCTGCGCAAGGCGGCAGATGGCATCCTCGACGTCATGCGGCGCGACCATCATGAGATCGGCGAGCTCGTCGATGATGATGACGATAGCAGGCATCTTGGCGTCGGGGAAATGCTCGTTGTACGTGCCCATGTTTCGCACGTTGTGCTCCGCGAACTTCGCGTAGCGCTTTTCCATTTCCTGCACGGCCCAGTTCAGCACGGAGGCTGCTTTCTTCGCCTCCGTCACGACCGGCACCATGAGATGAGGGATGCCGTTGTAGTTCGAGAGCTCGACCATCTTCGGGTCGATGAGGATGAACTTGACTTCGTCGGGCTTCGCCTTGAACAGGATGCTCGTGATCAGCGTGTTGATGCAGACAGACTTGCCGCTGCCCGTCGCGCCCGCGACGAGCAGATGCGGCATCTTTGCGAGGTCGGCGAAAATCGGCTGGCCGCCGATGTCCATGCCGAGGCCGCACGTCAGCTTCGACTTCGCCTGCTCGAATTTCGGATTTTCAAGGACTTCGCGCAAGCGCACGCCCTCGAGCTCCTTGTTCGGCACTTCGATGCCGATGGCAGCCTTGCCCGGAATCGGCTCGATGCGCACGGAAAACGCTGCGAGCGAGAGCGCGAGGTCGTCGGCGAGATTCGTGATCTTGCTGACCTTGACGCCCGGTGCCGGTTCGAGCTCGTAGCGCGTGACGGCCGGGCCGTGGCAGGCATTGATGATTTTCGCATCGACATGGAAATCGTGGAGCGTCTGCGACAGCGTCTGCGCGTTCTCCTGGATTTCCATCTCGAGCGCCGTGTTCTGCTTCTTGACCTTCTTCTCGAGGATGTCCGTCACCTTCGGCAGGACATACGGCGGCGGTGGCGGCGTCTCGGGCTGCGCGGGCGGATGCTCGGGCGCATCCTCGTTTGCAAAATGCGCGCCCATGCTGTTTGGCTGTGTCAAGGTGCTGTACTCCGGCGCCTTTGCGAGATGGTTGACGCCATCCGCGCCTGCCTTGACGGCCACGCCAGCGGCACTTGCTGCACCTGTGGCGCTGACGGCACTTGCCGTGCCCGTCCCGGCACCAATGGCGGCCGCTGCTTCGGCAGCGTCGGCAACACCGGCCGCCGCCAGAGCTTCGAGCCCTTTGCGCGCATGGTCGTCCTCGTCTTCGTCATCCTTCGGCGATGCCTCTGCACTGCGCGCGCCATAGTCAATGGAAAACTGTGGCGGCTCGGGTTCCGATTCGGGTTCCGGCTCAGGTTCGGTCTCCCAGGAAACCTTGTCGTCCGCCAGCCCCTGCACGGGTACCGATGATTCCATCGGTTCTGGTGTTGCCGCCGTTCCTGCGGATGCCTGCTCGGCAACCGGCAGCTCGGAAAAGCTGTCATCATCTTCCTGGTTGTAGAACGAATGCGCGTTCTGGTGCTCGCGAATCTTGCGGGCAACGCCCTCGCTCGCGCGTTCGCCGACTTCGACGGCCTTGTCATAGCCAGCGACCACGGCCTGTCCTGCCGCATGACCAGCGACCTGCGCCCCCGCCGCGACGGCCTTGCCCGCGACCTGTGCGCCCTTCTTCGCCGCGTCCTCCGTCTTGAGCAGGCCCTTGCCGAGCGACCACGACGTCGCGAGCAGCACGGAGCCGATGAGGCCCGCGCCAATCACGATGATGCCGCCCGTCACGCCGAAGAATTTCCGCACGAAGAATACGATACCGCCGCCGAGCAGGCCGCCGCCCGTCGGCAGATTCTGCGGCAGGATTTCCGCGCCCGCCGCGACCACGAAGTGGTGGTACGCCGCGAGCGCGAGCGCATAGAACGCCGTGATGCCGAAGAACCGCAGCGAATAGTGGATGCCGTGGTGCTTCGTCATGTACTGCCAGCCGACGAGCAGGATCAGCAGCACGACAACGAACGCACCGACGCCGAACATGTAGTGCAGAAACCGCGCGAAATAGATGCCGACGAACCCGACATTGAGCCCTGCAAGACCGCAGGCCGAAATGATACCGGCCGCGAAAATGGCCAGGCCGAGCAGTTCATAGCGACGGTCAGGATTCGCGGGCGCCGACGTTTTGCTGTTCCGCTTCCCCGTTGTTCTCGTTGTTTTTTTGGCAACTGTCTTTCTTGCCAAAGTATCACCTATCTTATTTTGTTAAGCGCTCAGCACATTTCTGCGCTTCGTACTTGATTTTCTCCTCGTCGAGCGTCTTGAGCTCGCGATGCTGCATGAGCACCTTGCCGTCGCAGATGACGGTATCGACATCAGCCGCACTGCCCGAATAGACGAGCAGCGAAACCTCGTTGAAGCGCGGCACCCATGCCGCGCCCTTCATGCTGACGAGCACGATGTCGGCTTTCGCGCCCGGAGCGATTCGGCCGATGCCGTCGAGGCCTACGGCCTTCGCGCCGTACTCCGTGCCCATCTTGAGCGCTTCGAATGCCGGGACAGCCAGCGGGTCGTACTCGTTGACCTTGTGCAGCAGCGCGGCCAGCTGGACTTCCTGCAGCATGTCGAGGTTGTTGTTCGACGACGTGCCATCCGTGCCGAGCGCGACGGTCACGCCCTCTTTGAGGAGGCGCGGCACCGGCGCGATGCCGCTCGCGAGCTTCATGTTGCTGCCCGGATTGTGCGCGACGCGGATGTTGTGCTTCTTGATGATGGCGATTTCGTCATCCGAGAGATGCACGCAGTGCGCGGCCAGCGTCGGGCTCTCGAAGAGGCCCGTGTCCTCGACGTACTCGAACGGACGCTTGCCATACTGCTTCGTGATCTGCTCGATCTCTGCCTTCGTCTCATTCATGTGGATATGGACTTCCGCGCCGAGACGCTGTGCCGCTGCCGCGACCTTCTTGAGGAACTCGGGCGGGCACGTATACGGCGCATGCGGGCCGAACATGACCTTGATGCGGCCGTTCGCCGCGCCATTGTAATCTTCGTAGAGCGTCACGTTTTCTTCAAGCTTCTTTTCGCCATCCGGCGCGACGCCGATGATGCCGCGCGACAGCACGCCGCGCATGCCGGACTCCGTCACGACATCGGCGACACGCTCCATGAACGGCCCGTACATATCGGCAAACGTCGTCGTGCCGCTCTGGATCATTTCAACGGCCGCAAGCGCCGCGCCCCAGTAGATGTCGTTGGAAATCATCTTTGCCTCGACAGGCCAGATGTGGTCGTTGAGCCACGTCATGAGTTCCATGTCGTCGGCATAGCTCCGCAGCAGCGTCATCGACGCATGCGTATGCGCGTTGACAAAGCCCGGAATGGCGAGCATGTCTTTTGCGTCGATGGTCTGCTCGGCGATGAAGTCGGCCGGTGCCTCGCCGATCGCGAGGATTTTCGAGCCCTCGACAGCGATATTTGCGGTTTTCGTCTGCCCGTCCGGCAGTACGACCGTTGCATTCTTGATCAGAAGGTTCATCTGCAAAAAGCCTCCAAAATAATGGAAATTATTCGAGATTCAGGTACTTGCGCTGCTCTTCCGTCAGCGTGTCGATCTTCACGCCGAGCGCTTCGAGCTTGATGTTCGCGAGGCGCGTGTTGATTTCTTCCGGCATGAGGTAGACGTCGTTCTTGAGCTCCTCATGATGCTGCAGCAGGTGCAGCTGCGAGAAGAACTGCACGCCGAACGACAGATCCATGATTTCTGCCGGATGGCCGTCGCCCGCCGCGAGGTTGACGAGGCGGCCTTCCGCGAGCAGATAGAGCTTGCGGCCGTCATTCGTGACGAATTCCTCGATGTTCGGCTTGACCGTGCGGCGCGATTTCGAGACGGATTCAAGTTCGGGGATGTTGATTTCGCAGTCGAAATGGCCGGCATTCGCCATCATCGCGCCGTCCTTCATGCTCTCGAAGTGCCACTTGCGGATGATGTCCTTGTCGCCCGTCAGCGTCAGGAAGATGTCGCCGATCTTCGCGGCTTCGTCCATCGGCATGACGCGGAAGCCGTCGAACACGGCCTCGATGGCCTTGATCGGATCGACTTCCGTGATGATGACATTCGCACCGAGACCGCGCGCACGCATGGCGCCGCCCTTGCCGCACCAGCCATAGCCAGCGATGACGACATTCTTGCCCGCGATGACGAGATTCGTCGCGCGCATGATGCCTTCCCACGTCGACTGGCCCGTGCCGTAGCGGTTGTCAAAGAGGTATTTGCAGTAAGCGTCGTTCGCCGCAATCATCGGAAATGCGAGCTTGCCGGCTTTCGCGAGGCCATGCAGGCGATGGACGCCCGTCGTCGTCTCTTCCGAGCCGCCGAAGACCTCTGGGAGCTGCCCGCGGCGCGTCGTGTGCAGCGTATTGACGAGGTCACCGCCATCGTCAATGAGGAGCTGCGGATGCGTGTCGAGCGCCTTGTTGATGAAATCGAAATATTCCTCGTTCGTGCAGTCATGCCATGCGAAAACCTTGATGCCGTCCTCGACGAGTGCCGCCGCGACATCGTCCTGCGTCGAAAGCGGATTGCTGCCCGTGATGGCAACCTCCGCGCCCGCGTGCGCAAAGACTTCTGCCATATACGCCGTCTTCGCCTCAAGATGCAGCGTGATCGCCATGCGGATGCCCTTGAACGGCTTCGTCTTCGAGAACTCCTTGTCCACCGCGTTCATGACCGGCATGAAGTTCTTGACCCACTCGATCTTGTCATGGCCAGAAGGAGCAAGCGAAATATCACGAATCATGGATTCCATCAAAAGATACCTCCTTGAAATCATTCAAACTGTTTCTATTTTATACGAAAAAACTAGCTATTTCAAGCATCAGGAAATAGCTAGTCTTAAAAACACATTCATCTGTTGCGACCGTGCCGTATACGGCAGGCTCTCCCTTTGGGAGAGCTGGCGCGCGCAGCGCGACTGAGAGGGTAGTTGGGTGCTGGCCGTCACTTCCCACGACTTTCTTCTATCGCAGCATAGTCCGTCAGATCCGCATGCAGCGGCGTGACGGAGATGCCGCCCTGGCCGACCGTATAGAGGTCGGTATGCGGCCCGTTGTCGGAATCGAGGATTTTTCCGGCGACCGTATAGAAAATCCGGCCGTCCTCCTTGACCTCCTGCTGGAACGCATTTTCGTAGTCGCGGCGTCCGAGACGGCTGACGGCGAATTCCGTCGAGGCGAGGCGCGCGGGAAAGTTCACGTTGAGGAAGAATGGCGCGTCCTTCTCCACGCGGCGGCGCTCCATTTCCTCTTCAAGGAACGGCCGCACGAGCTCGGCCGCGAGCTCGTAGGGATACTCTGCATCGATGTCGAGCGAGACGGCCGCTGCGCTCATGTCGTGGAGATACCCTTCCATCGCCGCGCCGACCGTGCCCGAATACAGCACGTCCGTCGCGAGGTTCGCGCCGCGGTTGATGCCTGAAAGCACGAGGTCGATGGGCCGGTTCGGGTCCATGAGCGCTTCAAGGAACAGTTTGACGCTGTCCGTCGGCGTGCCCGCGATGCGCCAGGCCGCGACGGCGCCGAGCTCGAGCGCGACGCCGGGCATTTCCTCGACCTCGATGGGGCGCCGCACGTTCAGCGCATGCGCCATGCCGCTCTGCTCATGCCACGGCGCGGCGATATAGACCTCATGCTCTTTCGCGCACTCAGCCGCGAGCGCCCGCAGGCCCTCGGATTCGATGCCGTCGTCGTTTGAAATCAGGATGCGCATGTCATGCTCCTTTCACCGTCGCGTTGAACTTCTCGATCATCTTCTCGGGCTTGTACGATTCCTTTGCCTTCCGAAGGCCTGGCAGACCCATGTCTTCCTCGCGATTGATGTACGTCATATTGCTCCACACATGCTCGACGAAGCCCTGGTTAATGGCAGGATACGCGCCGCGCACGTTCGGGTCGGCCTTTTCGACATGGATGACGGCCGTGTCCGTGTTGAGCGCCTCGCCAAACGTGAACGCCACGACGCGGCCGTCGATGCGGATGACGCCGCCCTTGAGCTGGAACGCCTCGTAGTTGTCGAACACCTCATGAATCGCCGCGCGCTCGTAGCCGATGAACGGGTCGTTCTGCAAATCCTCGGAACGCATGGCATACCAGCTCTCAAGCTCCTTGCGGCAGGCCGGAATCAGGTCGCTCGTGATTGGCAGGTACTCGGCCTGCGGATAGAGTTTGTGGAACGCATTGAGATGGTTCTTCTTCGAATGCAGCTTGCGGCCGGAAAGCGTGATGAGCTTTTCGGCGAGATAGACGTAGTCCACATTGTCGCGGTCGTCCTTGACATCGAATGCTGCAAGCGACTGCCCTTCCCCCTGAAGGTATGCCGCATAATCTTTTTCGAGCCCCATGAGGTAGACCGGGCGTCCCTGCTCCTCAAAGAACGCGAGAATCTTCTTCGTCGCTTCCGGCCATTTTTCCGGCTCGCAGAATGGCTGCAGCGACGCGAGCACGCCGTCGTACTCGTTGATCATGTAGAGCACGTCGTCCTCCACTTTCCACTGGATGTGGTAAGGCGTACGCCACATGTAGAAATTCGTGAAGTTCAGATGGCTGTTCTCATAATATCTGGCATGAAAGAATTTGTCGAGAACGGGCTTGTCCTCTTTGCCGAGCATCTTGAAGTCTATGATCATCAACCCCTTATCTGTCAATTGCTCCCCTTATCATAGCATGACTGTCAATTGCGTTCCGTAACGAAATCACGATACTAAAAGGAGAGCCCGACAAATCATACGATATGATTGTCAGGCTCTGCCTCCGATCTACCCGCTCAGTCGCCCTGCGGGCGCCAGCTCTCCCAGAGGGAGAGCCTATTTATTTGTAGTACGCCACGCCCGCTTCGAACAGCTGCTGATCCTTGTCGCCCGGGACATTCTTTGCGACATCTTCGCCGATGCGCTCGGAGTGGCCCATCTTGCCGAGGACGCGGCCGTCGGGACTCGTGATGCCTTCGATGGCGTCTGTAGAGCCGTTCGGGTTCCATGGAATCGCCATGGACGGCTTGCCGTCAGCATCGACGTACTGCGTCGCGATCTGGCCGCGCATACGGAGCTTCGCGAGCACTTCGCTGTCGGCCACGAAGCGGCCTTCGCCATGCGAAACGGCGATGCGATGGACGTCGCCGACCTTGACGTTGTTGAACCACGGCGAGAGGTTCGACGCGACGCGCGTCGAGACCATGCACGAGACATGGCGGCCGAGCGTGTTGTGCGTCAGCGTCGGCGAGTTGTCCGCGAGGTCGCGGATTTCGCCATACGGCACGAGGCCGAGCTTGATGAGCGCCTGGAAGCCGTTGCAGATGCCGAGCATCAGGCCGTCGCGGCGATGCAGCAGGCGCATGACTTCTTCGGCGATGCGCGGATTGCGGAACATCGCGGCGATGAACTTGCCCGAACCATCCGGCTCGTCGCCGCCGCTGAAGCCGCCCGGCAGCATGATGATCTGCGCCTTGCGGATGCCCGCGACAATGGCCTCGACCGTCTCCTCGACGGCTTTCGGCGTGAGGTTGCGGACAATCATCGTCTCGACCTCGGCACCTGCACGCTCCCATGCCCGCGCCGAATCATATTCGCAGTTCGTGCCCGGAAAGACCGGGATGAAGACGCGCGGCTTCGCGAGATGCGTCTGGCTCTTGAGTGCCGGGCCCTTCGTATACGGACGCCAGAGCGCCTGCTCGCGCGTCTTGCGCGTGACTTTCGTCGGGAAAATCTTTTCGAGCGGCTTCGTGTAGGCCTGCGTGCATTCCTGCAGGCTCACAACGGATGCGCCGCAGACGACGCTCGGCACGGCCGTCGTCTCGCCGAGCTCGTAGCAGCCCGTCTCCTTGAGCTCTTCGTCGAGCTTCGCATTTGCAGCGACTTCGAGCAAAATCGTACCGTAGTCCGGGCAGAACAGGTCGTCGTGGCTGACCGTCTTCGTGAACTTGAAGCCGACATTGTTGCCGAGGCACATCTTCGTAATGGCCGCCGCGATGCCGCCGATGCCGACGCTCTTCGCCGCGAAGACCTTCTTCTCGGCCGTAAGCTTGCTGATGGCCGCAAAATTCTTGTTGAGCTGGTCGAAGCGCGGCAAATCCTGGCTGTCCTTGTGGCACGGCACGACATAGACCTTGTTGCCGGGATACTTGAACTCCGCCGAAACCGCGCGGCCCGCGGGCAGCACATCGACCGCGAACGCTGCGAGCGTCGGCGGCACATGGATGTGCTCGAACGTGCCCGACATCGAATCCTTGCCGCCGATGGCCGGAATCTTCAGCTGGTGCTGCGCCCAGAGCGCGCCGAGCAGCGCCGCGAACGGATTGCCCCACTTCTCGGGGTCTTTGCCGAGGCTCTCGAAATATTCCTGGAACGTCAGGCGGACTTTGTCAGCGCGGCCGCCGAGTGCGACCATCTTCGCCGCCGCCTCGACGACGGAGTACACGGCACCATGGAACGGGCTCCACTCCGTGAAGTACGGATTGAGGCCGAACGTCATGGCCGTCGCCGTCGTCGTCTCAGCACCGAGCACCGGGAGTTTTGCGACCATGCCCTCTTCCGGCGTCAGCTGCGTCTTGCCGCCAAACGGCATGAGCACCGTATTGCCGCCAATCGTCGAGTCAAAGCGCTCCGAGAGGCCCTTCTGGCTGCAGACGTTGAGGTCGGTGAGATTTGCGAGCCATGCCTTTTCGATGTCGCGGCCCGCTTCTTTTGCCTCCGGCGTCTCGGAGAACAGGTAGCGCTTCGAGACATCCGGCTGCGAGATTTTCGCCGTGACATGCTGTCGCACGCCATTCGTGTCGAGGAACGCGCGGTTCATCTGCACGATGGGCTTGCCGCGCCACTTCATGATCAGGCGCGGTTCTGTCGTCACGACAGCGACTTCCGTCGCTTCAAGATTTTCGGCATCGGCAAAACGCACGAACGCATCGAGGTCTTTCGGATCGAGCACGACCGCCATGCGCTCCTGCGATTCGGAAATTGCGAGCTCCGTGCCATCAAGGCCCTCATATTTCTTCTTGACCGCATCGAGGTCGATGACGAGGCCGTCGGCGAGCTCGCCGATCGCGACCGAGACGCCGCCCGCGCCAAAGTCGTTGCAGCGCTTGATCATGCGCGAAACAGACGGATTGCGGAACAGGCGCTGAATCTTGCGCTCCGTCGGCGGATTGCCCTTCTGGACTTCTGCGCCGCACGTTTCGAGCGACTCCTCCGTATGCTCCTTCGACGAACCCGTGGCGCCGCCGCAGCCGTCGCGGCCCGTGCGGCCGCCGACGAGTACGATGATGTCGCCCGCCGCCGGGCGCTCGCGCACGACGTTCTCCTTCGGCGCCGCTGCGATGACGGCGCCGATTTCCATGCGCTTCGCCATGTAGCCCTCATGGTAGACTTCCTGCACCTGTCCCGTCGCAAGGCCGATCTGGTTGCCGTACGAGCTGTAGCCTGCCGCCGCGCCGAGCGTAATCTTCTTCTGCGGCAGCTTGCCCGGCAGCGTATCCTTGATCGGACGGCGCGGGTCAGCGGCGCCCGTCACGCGCATGGCCTGATAGACATACGAACGGCCCGACAGCGGATCGCGGATGGCACCGCCGAGGCACGTCGCCGCACCGCCGAACGGCTCGATTTCCGTCGGATGGTTGTGCGTCTCGTTCTTGAACATGACGAGCCAGTCTTCTTCCCTGCCGCCGATGTCCGCCTTGATCTGGATGCTGCACGCGTTGATTTCCTCGGACTTGTCGAGGTCTTCGAGCAGACCCTCCTTGCGCAGCTCCTTCATGCCGATGACGGCGAGGTCCATGAGCGTCACGTCGCGGATGGTCGATGCCCCATAGACGTTTTCGCGGTCTTTGAGATACTGCTCATAGGCGCGCGTGATGGACGGCGAGAAATAGCCGTCCTCGATGTCCACCATGTCGATGGCCGTCGTGAACGTCGTGTGGCGGCAGTGATCCGACCAGTACGTATCGATGACGCGCAGCTCCGTGACCGTCGGCGCACGGTGCTCCGTGTCGCGGAAATACTCCTGGCAGAACTTCAGGTCTTCAAAGCTCATGGCAAAGCCCATCTTGTCCATGAACGCATGGAGGCCAGCATCATCGAGCGTGTTGAAGTCTTCGAGCACCTTGACGTCCGCGGGCTGCTCCATCTTCATTTCGAGCGACTCGGGTTTTTCGAGCGACGCCTCGCGGCTCTCGACCTTATTGATCAGGTAAGATTTGATTTTCTCGAACGTCTCGCGATCGACATCGCCGACGATGACGATGACGCGCGCCGTGCGGATGACGGGGCGCTCCTTCGCCGTCACGAGCTGGACGCACTGCGCGGCCGAATCCGCCGTCACATCGTACTGGCCCGGCAGATACTCCATTGCGAACATGCGCGAATTCGGGAAATGCGGCAACTTTTCCTCATAGACGACATCGACCGGCGGTTCGGAAAAGACGACCGACTTCACCTTTTCGTATTCCTCGTCGCTCAGGCCCTCGATATCATACCGCGTGATGATGCGCACGGCCTTGAGCTCCGTCAGGCGGAATGTCTCCGTCAGATCGTCACAGAGCTGCTGTGCCGGGATGTCAAAGAATCCCTGCCGTTTTTCCACGAAAATTCTTCTTACCATGAGTGCTGGGTCCTCCTGCTTCGAATGAGCATAACTGGATGTAAATGGGCGTAAATCTCAGAGCAAATCCACGGAAATCTTGACGACGACCTTCGTCACCGGCTTCGGCCCTTCCTCCGTCTCCATGCGCGGCGCATGGACGTCCTCAGGATAGAGCACGGCGAAGCTGCCCGGTTTCATGATCAGCGTGCTCTCGGGCACGAGCTTTTCAAAGAAAGTGATGTCATAGACGTCATTGTACGGCGCGTGCTCCACAAGGTCCGGGCTGAACGGGCACCAGCCGAGGTACTCGCTGCCCTCCGCGATGAACTGCACATCCGCATAGCGTTTGTGCGCCTCGGGGTAGCATTCCTCGGCCGGCTTCGTCGTATAGCGCTGCACGTCGGCAAAGATTTCCTCGCCGTGCTCCTCTCCACGCGGATAATAGCGCCCGTCTGCGAGCTTCGAGAAATCCTGCTGGCGCAGGTACTCGAGCGCTTCCTCGATGATGGGCGGATACTCCGCATGGCGCCGCGAAGCGGCGTCCATCGTGCCGATTACCATGAAAAGACCTTCTTTCAATAGATAGAAATCATCTGTCTTCCATTCTATCGGAAATCGAGGCCGTCTGCAACATTTCTGCGGAATATTTTTGCAAAGGGACAAATGTCTGGCATCTACACGATTGCCCCGCTTTTTTCTTGATGATATAATAGAAGCAAAAAACAACCGAGGAGGCGAAGCTGCATGCAAGAAAAAGATTTGGAAACGCGAATTTTTGATGATCTCGATGCTCATCGAGCGAACCCGATGAATGATGTCTTGTTCAAGTTCATCTTCGGAAAGATTGAGCGAAAGAACATCACGATAGATTTCTTGAATGCGGTACTTGAGGAGTCTTTGGAGCATCCGATCAGGGATATTCGCTTCACGCAGACAGAACAGGTACCTCAAGATGATGGTGGCAAATTGACACGCTTCGATGTAGCTTGCGAGCTGGATTCTGGCGAAATGATCGACGTCGAAGTGCAGGTCATCAACTACCAGAACATGCAACGGCGCACCTTGTACTATTGGTCACAGATGTATTTGACGGGCATTCTCAGTGGAGAGGATTACGCTGAGTTGCGACCGGCCATCACCATCAATATCCTGGCATTCAACATCTTGCCACAAGCCGATCCGCATGCAATGTACAGCATCTACAACACGAAAACAGGTGACCGTCTGAACAAAGACATGGAACTACATTTCTTGGAAATCCCGAAATTCACGCACAAACCTGTCCATGAAATGACGAAGATGGAACGCTGGCTGGCTTACTTTGGGGGCAAATTGAGCGAACAAGAAAAGGAGGAACTAGCCATGAGCGAAGCAGCAATCGGCAATGCCTATGATGCAACAAGTGCTTTCATGATGAATCCGCAGGATCGGATGAACTACGTCAACCGTCAGATGGCAATCATGGATTACAACTCTGGTATGAATGCCGCTGAAAAGCGTGGCGAGGCACGTATGGCCACACTTATACAGCGACTCATTGCCGATGGGCGCACCGAAGATGTACGAAAGGTATCTTCCAATGCAGAATACCGTAAGAAATTATATAAAGAGATGGGCGTCTGATGAGAGACAGAAATACTCACACTAAATTTTGAATAAAAATTACGGAAGCATCTTCGTGATACTTCCGTTTTTTCAATGCTTGTGATGACTGGCTGCCAGCAAATGCGAGTTCACACGCTTGATTTTGAAATCTTCCTGATGGTACTCGAAATAGAGCGTCGTCAGAAGCTCCCCCAGAACCCTGAGCGAATGACGTTCCTGATATATGGCGTTATCTGAGGCTTCTCCCATAACTGTGGGTAAGCCAGCATGAAAAAAGAAATCACTTGCACGCTCTGCTATAGTAGAAGCTGCTAAACAAACTGCCTTCGCAAA